>NYTD01000053.1 GCA_002683315.1 Deltaproteobacteria bacterium
ACCTCATTTGGTGGTGGAGTCAACTTTGTCGACACCAGTGCGGTCGATCCGGGCTATATCGGTGACGAGATGCGCTCTGTGGCTTCTCCAGCCACCGTTCCCGAATGGATCGGTGTGGCTTCTTATTCCACGCGTACCGACACATACGAAGGGGTCATGACGCCGGGAAGCTATGACCTGAGTTATTTCTCGGGTCGAGGGCCGCGAATTGACGGGGTATCACTCATTGATATTGCCGCACCTGGAAACAGCGACATCATCTCTTCTGCCTCGTCGAGTTCCGGATATCAAGACGGCGCGTATCGATTGTTTGGTGGAACATCTGCAGCGGGACCACATGTGGCAGCAGCTGCAGCACTTTTACTCCAAGATGATGCAACCCGTACCCCCGATGACGTTGCTGCGGCGTTGCAAGACGGTGCGGTTACGGATTCTTACATGGGTACACTTCCCGACGAGGAATGGGGCTACGGAAAGATGGATATCGAAAACAGTTTGCTCTTTGCCGATGACACGCTGCCAACCGCCGATATTATGGAGTTTGGCAATCCTCTTCTTCCCGATACGAGTCTGCTGTTGCTCATGCCTGCCGAGACCCTCAACGGTATGCCGACGGTATCTATGACCGATGCAGATGGAGGGACGTCCAACCCATCTCTTATGGAGGTGGCGTCATCGTGGTGGCTTGGCTACGCGAACTCCATGGGCAATACGCTTGCCATTGATTCCATGACCGACTTGGCCGGAAACGACGCACAATAACTTCACAACAATCCGCCGCCTAAAAACAGCGGGTTGTTGTGCACGATGTCTGCATGACCGCGCCCTCTCCACAACCATCGAATAGCCTCCTCTTGGGGATGATGTGGAGAAATGCGGAGGCGTGGTGTCATAATGGATGTTTTTTCTAGCTTGTGTGCGAGAAGGTTCTCTCCCATGTCGATCGCCTGTAATGATACAAAGGCCTGCTTGGAGAGAAATTCCAACACGGGAATGGATGCACCGCGCGCAGAAAGGTTCTGCAAGGAGACCAGCGCATTGGCATTGTAACACACCTCCAAATCGCGAATCCCGTCAGCGATCAGTGTGTGCAGTGCCATCAGGCTTCCTTCAAAAATGAGTGAACCCATGGATATGTTGGTGTGGGCGATGTTGATCTGCTCTACGTGTGAAAGTGCGCTCAGATTGTCCAATCTGAGCTGTGGATTGTTCGACAGGTCGAGATTTTTCCACTGGCATTTTTCAGGTAAGACAAAATTGCCAAGACCACATGATTTCAGTCCTACAGTTCGGAGCATTCCCCAATCAACCAGAGAATCCGGTTCTATCGTCGCATCGGAAAAGCACAAGGATTGAAGTTGTGGAAAACGAGTTCGAAGTAGATCCACGCGCTCTTTGCTCCACGAGCCGCCGTGAATATGCAGGGATTGAAGGGATGGGCTTATGGGAAGTCCCACACCATCGGGAATCTGGACAGTGCGAATTTCGGGATGTTGTGTCCAGTCGATATCTCCGTGAATGCTCTGGAAGGACAAATCCCGCAATCCAGTTGGAAGATGGTCGGTATGGAGCGTGTGTACGTTTAGAGATCGAAGATTTGTGCAGGTCTGTATCTCAGGGATGCTTGTATCCACGCCGAACGTGGTCAGGTTTGGGGAAATCGTCAGGGATTCTAGTGGGTTGTTTCGCAAGTTGAGGTTGCGGATGCTCGGCTGTGCTGCAAAATGTTTCCATCCCATGTCTCGTGCTGAAAGAGTGTGGAGTTCATTCATTTCTGCACAGCATTCTTCATGCATGTTGGGGATTTGGTCGATGTGCAGGTCATTTAGATTTTTTGCATGCCATCCACATTGGAGTGTTGCGCTGAGCTCCTCTCCTTTTGTGCGCATGCCCGAAACATCCAGTTTTTTCATCTTTTCGTATTCAGGCCGCTCAAGGAAGATGCGAAAGGCGCTGGCATCGATGGTCCATTCTTTGAGGGACAAGGCGTTCGGAACATTGGCCGCATCGATGGGCAGATCGGCAAGGGTTTGGAGCAGGATGTCGATGGATGGATTTTCGATGCCGCGCAGGGGGAGAATTTCTTTGTATTGAGCTTGGGCTTTGGTGAAAAAGCAACCGCCTTCGATGATCAAAGATTCCCAGCAGATGGAGTCATCTTCTCGCGATAACCATGCATCGTGTTCTCCGTCGGAGCTGGACATGTTCCATTCTGCGATGTCGTCTTCCCATTCGATGTCGGATTCTTGCACGGCGATTCCGTTGGAGTAGAGCGTCGCTTTGTTTTTTTGTAGGATGAGGCGCTCACGGAGGAGTTCGAGCTGTGAGAAGATGATCTCGGGCTCTTGTTTGACGATTTCGAAGTCGTCATCGGTATAGACCCCTCGCCCATTCCCTCTGCGCAAGGATACCGCAAGCCATGTCTGCGCACTCTGATGTTCTGGTTCCATGATGCTTCTCCACGAAAATCACCCGTCCGATATATCTCTCTTTGGCGGGGATTCAAGCAACAATTGGTAAAAGTATGGACTATTGTGGACGATAGATTCTGGATTTGAGGCTTACAAATGCAGACAAACACATCATCGAAACGTGTCGTTTTGGTTTTCGTCAAAGGGAATTCTATCAAGACGAAGTGGATGAGAGGGTTCTCACCCTGAAGACGTGGCTGAGCGAAGCTAGGCGAAAGTCTGACCAAAGGGAGGAACCGTATGGCGTCACTTCGAAGGGTTGAGGTTCTGATCAGACACGAGTCTTGAGGAAATACCAAAGACGAAAGGAAAACCCAAGCCACCTATTACCTAAACAACCACCCGCAAAAAATCCGAAAGAATCGCACCGGCATATTCTTCTTTTCGCTGCCTAAGTTCGACCATGGACAGATGAGAGAAAAGTGCTCGTTTCCCCACCAGCTCGATTCCCAGTTTCTCAAGATATTGCGCGATTCGATAATATCGAAAATGAGATTGTCGTCCCCAAATAGGAGTCCAAGAAGGAAAGATCTTTTCACCTACAAGACTGAGATTTTTAGAAGCCAACCAACCCAGAGTTTTGTCCCTTTCCTCCATTTTATATGAGACCAGTGCCTCACGATCCGATATCCGATGCACAAAAGTAACAGGGTGGTCACCATCCCAAAACTGCGTTTCAGTCGCAAAATTAGAACAATCACCCGAAACCCGCATCCAATATGAATCATTGTATTGTACGTATCTGGAATCAACCGAGATCGATTTTGTCAATTCAGGAAGCAATGAAAGAATCTGATCTATAGGTAGCGCCACCTGCAATGCTCCATCAACGGAGTGTACTTCTCCATTTATTTTCACTTGTGTGACACGATCTTTCTCTATCACAAACTCTTCGATGGAAGAATTCCAGTGCACCGGTGAAGATGTATGTAGAGACTGTTCATAGATGTAGTATGATCGGTTCTCTTGATCTTCATGAAGAGTTCGAGCCAACTGCGCAGACAATTCTATACCAGAGAGACCAAAACGTTTTTGAATGAAAGACGCATATAATTCTTGATATACCCCCTCTCCCATATTTCGAATCACCCAATCTGCATAACAACGCTCTTCACGACCTCCACCAAGAATCACACTGGACAAAGAACGTGTTTTGGCTTCCAGCCACTGCTTCCCGATTTCCGTACGATGCTCACCGGGCAAGATTCGCGCCAGAACCCATGGTCGAAGAGGATAGCCATAGGTTTCTCCTTTGTAGGAAATGCTCTGTGTTTTAGACAAAGAAGTACATCCCAAAGAAGATACATTGGGTGGCAAAGAAATTACATACGGCCAGGATGTATCAACCTCCTTGGAAGATATAAATATGTTGCCTTGAAAGTCCTTTGACAGTGAAGATAGGTCTTCTTGATCAAGACCCAAAAATATATCGCTCATGGCTGTTCTCCAAAGATGCCCTATCACATAACACAAGAAGAATATATTCAAAAAATGCAATCACGAAACGTCCACAGGAGAGTAAAACGACAACGAACAATCACCATATCGTTTGCTTTTGGTTTTATGCAAACGTCCAACCTGATCTGGTGTTAGAGTTTTTGAATCATGCTCTACGATCAAAATATCCAGAACAGACGCTTGTGCTTTGTGTATCCATGGGGTCGGATCAAAAGCATAAGGAGGATCCATAAAAATCACATCCCATTCTTGTTTTAACATTTTTTCAGCTGAGCCACACACCAATGAAACCGGCCATTTTTCTGTGTCGACAATCTTCTTAATAGCGAGAAAGGCTCCACGTCTCTTTTCACAAATTGTAACTTTAGCACCTCTAGAATAGGCCTCTATCCCTACAATTCCTGAACCACCAAACGAATCTAAAAATCGAACGTCACGCAAATCTTGCCCCAAAATAGAAAAAAGAGCTTCTCTAACACGAGAGGCTGTTGGACGAATTCCTTTTGGAGAAGACATGTGTATGTGTCTATTGGAAAGATACCCTCCTGTAATTCTCATTTCTGCTTCCTTTTTGTCTCAGATCAAAGAATTTATCGATTAGAGTTTGGATTAATGTTGAGGTGAACTAAAAATAATGTAAAATCAACTTCCGGCATAAAATAAATTCTTCTTTTTGAATAAAGTCAGTTTTCTCAACAAAAAGCCAAAATCTCTTGCCTTATGAAGTTGATCTTTCCCGCAAATTGCATTACTAAACACACTTAAATCTATATTGCGCAAACAGCGTTTAAAATTTGGAGCTCAAATGCGAAAAATAATACGTCCTCTTGCACTCTTTGCACCAATATGTGGTGTCATGATGTACATAGGATTCTCTGGTTCGCCAGTGAATGCCGCTGATTCCACAAGTACAGAGCTAGAAGATCCATACGACAACGAAGTTTTTCCAAGAGGTCTTAAGTACCTGTTCCCTCCTCCTGTACCTGTTCTCAGCAATCCCGATAGAAGTTTCATGTCCAAAATCTGTGAAGATGAAGAATATCAAAAGAAGCATGGACTCAGTGAAGAAGACCTCACATGCAACAACACAGAAAGAGTTGCATACGGCGCAGTAGATACTTCAGAAGAACTGGAACAGCCTGTAAACTACTCCCACATGTTGCATGCTGGTAAACTTCAAATCGAATGCCAATATTGTCACACATACGCTCGTCGCTCTATTCACGCAGGGATTCCTGCCTCTCAGATTTGTATGAATTGTCACTCAAGCGGAAAAGTAGCCATTGAAGGCAGAAAAGAAAATGCACAAAACGACATCAAGTATTTATGGAACAAGTTTAATGAAAAAGAAGAGATTCCTTGGATTAAGGTTCATGACCTTCCCGATTTCGTATACTTTCCCCACAAGCGTCATGTAAAGGCAGGAGTTCTCTGCCAAGAATGTCACGGGGAAGTCCAAGATGATATGACTGTTGCACGACGTGTTGGAGAACTCACCATGGGATGGTGCCTAAACTGTCACGAAGATCACCCTTCTATCACGGAAAACTATTGTGAGACTGGTGAGCAGTCTTGCGAATCGGAACAGCTTCGTCGAGCAGAAATCAAAGACTGCTGGAACTGCCATAAATAATACATAAAACATTTGAAATCCCCATTGTAAGGAGTTTGGATTTATGACGTCCAAGACAATACAAAACCCTTCGCGAAGAGACTTTCTCAAAACAGTCGGCGTAGCGTCTACTGTTACCGCTACAGCATGTAGTGTGGATCCCATTAGCTGGGACCCACTCGTACCACAAGAACTTGCGTATCCTTATGTTATCCAACCAGAAGCAATTGTCCCTGGTGTTGCCACCTTATATTCTACTCGCTGTAATCAGTGCTCAAACGCATGCGGCGTTGTCGCAAAAGTACGAGAAGGTCGTGTCATCAACCTAGAAGGCAATGATCATGATCCATTTAATATGGGGAAACTATGTGGGGTAGGACAATCAGCTCTGCTTGAAAACTATTCTCCGGATCGTATAAAGACTCCTCAAAAGTCAGGCTCAGATACCAATATTGCTGATGTCGTTAAAGAAATCGCTGCACTTATCAAAGGCGGATCGAAGCCAGTATGGATTGGACGTAATCGTTCTGGTGCTTCTGCAGCTATTGTCGATCAATTCATCAATGCTTATGGAGGTACACGTATCTTTTGGGAGCCTCTTGGTAATGAATCACAACGCTATGCGGTAGATCAAGCATTTGGTGGCAACTACAATACTGTCCCTACATACAACATGGAACATGCTGAAACAATCATTTCTTTCGGGGCTGAATACCTTGGAGATTGGGGACATAATGTCAAGAACCACATGGGTTGGGCAGACAGTCGCGATGCTGAAAGAAAACATGGTAAAATCGTTCCGAGAAGTGCTGGTAACGTTAGCCAAACGATTAGTGTTGGTCCAAGAATAGGTCTTACTGAAACCAGCTCTGATGTCCACTTATTCTGTAATCCAGGAACAGAGGCTTTGGTCGCTTTTGCACTGGCAAAGAAGTTGGCTGAAAAAACATCATACAAATCAAATCCTGCAGTATCTAAAATGCTCGTCAATATTGACGCAGACGCAAATCTAAAAGAAGCAAATGTAAATGTTGAGGCTTTTAATAAGGCCGTTGCGAGACTTGCTGCTTCAAAATTTGTTGCTTTGCCAGGTGGTGTGGTTGCTTCTATGAACGAAAGTACTGTAGCAATCGCTGCTCTACTACTAAATGAGGTCGGAGGTTCTTTTGATGGTTCTCATCCAACAGTCGAATTCGGAAAGGAAGATGTTTCCGATATGGGTACTGCAAAAGAAATATTTGATGTTCTAAATCAAGCAGACTCCAATACTGTTCTTTTTGTAGATAACACCGACTTGGTCTATCAATTGGGCAAAACACTTGATGTCTCTGGTTCACTTTCAAAGTTTGGCGCAGTCGTTCATTTCCTCAACGAGCCAAATGATAGCGTAACAAAAACAAGCAACTGCTACGTTATTCCTAAAGGCACTTCTTTGGAGACTTGGGGTGATGCAGAAGTATTCATTGGAAACCATATACTTCAACAACCTGCCATGCGTTCAACTGAAGGCTTTGATATTATTAGTGCCGAAGATGTATTACTCGGTATTGCACAAACCAATGGAACAATCGCCATAACACCTGCTCCAGTTTTAGAAGAAGGTGAAGAACAAGGTGCAAAAGAGAAAGAAGCTGCAACAGGAGAAGAGACTGAACTCGTTCCTCTTCCTGTCGCTTCCCCTATTCCCGATCTTGATCAGCAAAGTTTCTATTCTTATCTCAAAGCATGGTGGAAAAGCCAGATCTTTGAAAATAAGAGTGATACCAACAATGGGACAAGCTTTGCTTGGTCTTCAAATTTAGTAAAGGAAATCCTAAATGTTTCGGTAGTTGGAAATCTAGACTTTACACGATTTTGGATCGAAGCGCTAAAGACAGGTGGTGTCTTCTCAAAGAATCAAAAAACAATCCGACCTGCATTTGCACTGACCAAAGTGCCTGTCAATAAAAAAGCAGAGGGGAACACATTCCTATTTCCACATCCCCAAGTAGGTGCTGGAACAGTCGCAAACCGATCTTGGTTACAAGAAACACCAGATCCCATAACCACCTTCTCTTGGGCAACATGGATTGAAGTCAATCCTAAAACCGCCAAAGAGTTGAAACTCACCAAACCAAAAGGTGCATCAATTATTATTGATAACACTACACTAAACGTTGGTTGGTTTGGGTCTCCTGGTGTAAAAGAAGGGCAATTTGCTCTTGTCATGGGTAACGGACATAATAATTCTGGTCGATACGCACGATATGGAGCGAACCCAGTATCTGCCATGAAACTTGCCTTCGATCCTTCTGGGGCTCTTGTTTATCCTGTAGTCAGCGCTTCTGTTGTCGCTACAGAAGATAGAAATGCCCCTTCTCATCAAAATCACCTTACAAAATCTGACACACTCACACGAAATGGAAGAGGTGTAAACCACACGGTAAGTATTGAAGATATCGGAAAGGGAGAAGAAAAACTCAAGGAAAGGCTCGCGCCTCTCATGAAAAAAAATCAGCCTGAATTATATGAACGCGCTTTAAAAGTAGAGCACGCAAGTATCGTTCCTGAGCATCACCTCCCTCCAGACTCCATGGCGGTTCGAGCTCGACATACACTCGATGTATACAAAAAAAATCAAACAACAGTTCCGGAAGAGAAACGTACGCTTATCGACATGTATCCTGAGCCAGACCACCCAACATATCGCTTTGCAATGGCCATTGATCTCAATCGTTGTAATGGTTGTGGTTCATGTGAAGCGGCATGTTATGCGGAAAACAATATCCCTATTGTTGGACCAGAAGAAATCCGTCTGGGTCGTAGAATGGGTTGGATGCGACTATCACGCTATTGGGAAAGCCCAAATGCTGTCGCCACTGAAACCGAAGATGACTCTATTGTAGATGTTCGATTCCAACCTGTTATGTGTCAGCAGTGTTCTCACGCTCCTTGTGAAGGTGTATGTCCTGTCCTTGCAACGTACCACAATCTTGATGGTCTCAATGCGATGGTCTATAATCGTTGTGTGGGAACTCGTTACTGTGCAAACAACTGTCCATATTCTGCACGTCGTTTCAACTTCCACACATACAGATGGCCGGATTCATTTAATATGATGCTCAATCCTGACGTCCTCACTCGTGAGATGGGTGTTATGGAAAAATGTACATTCTGCGTACAAAAAATCAGAGAATGGAAAGATTTAAAACGCGACAAGTACGAATTCAGCGAAGCGCAAAAAATTCAGCCTACGGATGCAGAAGAATTACAAAACGTGGTTCCATGTGGTAAAAACTGTCCTTCTGGAGCGATTACCTTTGGGAACAAAAATGATCTCGAGAGTAAAGTAAGTAAAGCGTTTAAAGATGAGCGTGGGTATCTCATGCTTGGAGAACTCAATAACAAACCAGGTGTAGCATACCTTGCTCGAATCGTACATACTCCATCTGAAATCCATGGCCATGGAGGACATGGCGATGGACATGGCGATGGACATGGCGATGGACATGGCGATGGACACGATGGAGATCATAAAGATGATCATGGACACAAAGATGAACATGGACACAAAGATGATCATGGACACAAAGATGATCATAAAAAAGAAGATGGACACGGTCATTAATCACAACAATAATTTTAATCACTTTTTGCGCGCACAAAACTAGGAGTTCATCGTGGCAAGTTCACAACCAAGACTCACATATGGGCAAGTCACCAAAGACATTCTTAAGCCCATGTTCAATGCCTCCGCGGTATACCTTGCTCTTGTAGGGATCGCAGCTGCCACTATGAGTTGGGGCGGTTATTGTTGGTACTTCCAACTTACACGAGGACTGGGAGCCGCAGGGTACCAGCCACCCGTATTTTGGGGTGTATACATTACCACATTCGTATTCTGGATTGGTATTGGTCACGCGGGAACATTGATTTCTGCAGTACTCTTTCTATTCCGATCCAAGTGGAGAACGGGTGTATATCGAGCATCGGAAGCGATGACCATCTTTGGAGTTATGACAGCGGGTCTTTTCCCTGCAATTCACGTAGGGCGAGCATGGGAAGCATACTGGCTTTTCCCATACCCAAATCAGCGTCAACTATGGCAGAATTTTAAATCTCCTCTTATGTGGGACGTATTTGCGGTTTCAACATACTTCTCTGTTTCCGCAATCTTCTTTTATATCGGATTGATTCCTGATATAGCCGCAGTACGAGACCGTACTCGTGGATTTATTAACAAACTTTATGATGGACTTTCATTGGGTTGGCGCGGAACAGACCGTCAATGGCGTCACTATATGGCTGCATATGGATTCTTTGCGGCATTTGCTACTCCCCTCGTTCTTTCTGTACACTCTGTCGTATCTTGGGACTTCGCGATGGCACAAACAATGGGATGGCACTCCACGCTCTTTCCACCATACTTCGTTGCAGGAGCTATTTTCTCCGGTTGTGCGATGGTAATTACCCTTCTACTTCCCCTCTCTGTTATTTTCAAATGGGATTATGGGCCAGATGGAAAAAGAACGACACATAAACATGATACGTATCAAAAGCAAGCATATATTGGTGTATGGCACTTCGATAGTCTTGCAAAAATGTGTCTTTTAACAGGTGGTATCCTTACCTATGCATATGGTGTTGAGCACTATATCGGTTGGTACTCTGACAACGTATACGAGTGGGGCATCTTCGAGTATCGTATCTTCGGTGAATACGACTGGGTATTTTACATGATGTGCTTTTGTAACTGTATTGCACCTCTCGTATGGTGGAAGCGTTCTTGGAGAAGAAACTATGGGGTTCTCATGGTCGTATCTATTCTCATCAACGTCGGCATGTGGTTTGAGCGTTACAATATTATTGCAAGTGCCTTGGCACACCAGTATGACCCTGCTGCGTGGACACTGTACACACCAAACTGGGTAGAGATGGGCATTATGATTGGAAGCTTTGGGTGGTTCTTCTTCTGGTTCCTTTTATTCCTCAAAATCATGCCATCTATTGCTATTGCAGAGGTGAAAGAACTTGTACGTCCACCGCTGAAGAGCGATGAAGAAAAAGGAGCTGCAAAATGAACGCCGTATTCTATGAAAACAAAGTACAAAAAGGAACTGTAAAATCCGTTTTTGAACACCTTGATACCCTTGTAAATGCTATTGATGAGATTAAAAAGGCAAAACTTGGACACGATATGATCGTAACCGCTCCTTTGCCTCGTCATGACCTTGAGCATGTAATCTATGAAGGACATGCTCCAAGCCCTATCCGTTGGTTTACGCTCACGGGTGCTTTGTTTGGTGGAATCATGGGATTCGCTCTCCAATCCATCACGCACCTTAACTGGGCGATGGTTATTCCAGCGGGTAAACCACTGGTCTCTATTCCTGCATTCTTGGTCATTACTTTTGAATCGACCGTTCTTTGGGGATGTCTCTTTACACTCTTTGGTTTGGTACTCATGTGTAGACTACCTGCCTCTAATCTACAAGTCGAAGTAAAAGACCCACGGCTCAGCGATGACAAATTCGGATTTGTTATAAACTCACTCAAATCTTCTGAAGCCACCAAAGTAATGGAGATATTACGTAAGTACGAACCTCTTGAACTTATCAATGGAAATGATCAAGAAAGACCACCACAAGTTATCATTCCTCTTGATGAACGTGGTTTTGAGCCCAATGAAACCGATACGGACATGCTGCTAAAAGTAGGAATCATGACGACAATTATTGTTATCTTATCTATTATTGGTGTTCGTTCCTACTTTGACAATACTCTTGCCGACCAACTCAAAGACCAAGGGTACAACTATAAGACCAAAGCGGTCGCTCCTTCTTATCGAAATGTAAAATAGGACTATCACAATGAAAAAATCACAATTATTGGCTCTTGGTCTTCTCGTTTCAGGAACGGCATACGCGTTTCCCTGGGACATAGACCTTGTAGATGCTGCCTTCTTACGAGGGTATGAATGGCGCATGATGACTCCTGCAGAAGGTTCTATATCTCATAATGAACCTTCTCCACTGACAGGAGTACAATACAAATATGTTACCGATATGTCCAAGCTTCAGGGAGGACAGGTTGTCAATGTTATTGCAACAGATCCCAAAGCAGCTCCTATGTTTGTCAAGCTTCCCAATCCTGGAGTATATACAGAGCAGGCTGCTCTATATGAAGAAGGTAAGAAAAAAGCAGAAGCACATTACGCTTCAATCAAGTACAAGAAAAATGATGATACCCGTCCCTACATGATGCAAAAAGGTGAAGAACTTGCCAAGACATACTGCAAAGCATGTCACATTGTAGAGATCGGTGCCGAAAAATCTCCTGTAGCATGGGGTAACGAGTTCAACTCTAGAGGTAATCCCGTATCTCGTTGGACACTCCCCGGTGGTATCAAGCTAGCGGGATCTGATTCTACATTAAACACTGATACCTACAAAGATAATGATGCTCCTCTATATGATGTCATCCGCAATGGTAAAGGCCAAATGCCTGCATATGGCCATGCTATGTACGATCATGAAATCTGGGCTGCTATTACATATCTTCGTTCTGTATCTCAATAACCCAATACCAAAGAGTGTGAAATATGAGTGGACACGCACCCGATTACACAACAACCCTTAATACCATTCCCAAACGAACAATCCCAAGTACTGTAAAAAATGCAAGTATTGGATGTATTGCTCTTGGAATAGCAGCAACAGTATACGGTCTTTTTGGTGGAGATGCCAATCTTGTCAAGGAAACCCAAGGCGCTTTTGTCATTAACTTCATGTACTGGAATGGTGTCGCGATCGGAGGATTTATCTTCTCCGCCATAGGCATGGTAACATATGCCCGCTGGCATCGTCGATTCAAACGCATCAGCGAAGCACTTGCTATGTTTCTTCCTGTGACATTGGCTCTGCTTTTGGTCTTCCTACTTGCTGGAGGAATTGATGTCTACCCGTGGGCAGATCATGATGCACATCTTCCCGCCCATAAAGCCTTATACTTTAAAACCGGATTCTTCTATGCCCGAATAATTATCGGACTTGGAATCCTTGCTGGTCTTTCTTATCTTTTTGTCCAAAAGTCTCTTCGTGCAGACTTGGGCGTAGCGAAAGAGAAGATGGAAGCAGCTGGTCTTGAAGTTCCTGCTGCGTGGGAATCAAAACTCGGGGGCTGGGCTGGTTCTGAGGTAGAAGTAAAGAAGGCACAGAGCTACATGCTCACCATGGCACCCATTCTTTGCGCATCATATGCCATTATCATGTCGATGATTGCCGTGGATATATCTATGAGCCTTGCTCCACACTTCTTCGCCAACATGTTCCCTGCTTGGTACTTTATGAGCGCAGGATGGTCTGGACTTGTATGGACCTCCATCATCGCAATTGCATTTGGCAAATGGATGGGAATTGAAAACCTAATTCGTCCAAAAGACTTTCATGATATTGGTAAATTATCTTTCGCCTTTTGTATGTTCTGGGGCTACACCACATTCGCTCAGTATCTTCCTATCTGGTATGGAAACATGACAGAAGAAATTGGATTTATCTTATACAGAACCCACGGCGAAGTATTCTCATATATGACACGTCTAACCATAGTTGTTTGCTTTTTTGCACCATGGACCATTCTGTTATCTCGTGGTCTCAAGAAACAGCCCAAAGTCTATCTTTCTGTCGCAATATTGATGGCCGTTGGTATCTGGTTTGAACGGTACATCGTAAACATGCCCAGCATTCACAGCTATCATATGCCAGATGCGGGGCTACCATTTGGATTCGTCGAAATCGGGATGACAGCTGGATTCTTAGGGGCATTCTTACTCGTCGTTCTCGGATTCCTTGCAAAATACCCCGCAGCAGTCATCTCAGATCCTTTTATGCATGATGATCCAGACCACATCGAGGTTCACCCACATCATCACTGAGATGTTGCATACTACCTATGAAATTTAGCCTCCACATTGGAGGCTTTTTTATTGGTAGTATGCAACATCTATTGGTCAGATCTTTCAAATGACCGGCGCGGGGATTATGAGTACACATTATGTACATCATGACTTAGAGCATGGATATCTTCGCAAAAAGATGCGATATTATACTTCAGACCAAAATCATTGTAACGAGCAGTATTTCAATGAGCGGCATGCAATCACTCAATATTTCTGGAGACTTAGCATTGGGTGAATGGATTACAATTGACCGCCTTATCGAACGTGCTTTCCCGATAACAATTAAAAAAATCTACGATAATGCCGCGCGCTTGAGACCATCTTTGTAGGATGCTTCATTGGGGCATAGCTCTATTGCCTTAGCAAAGCATCCACAAGCAAGTGTCTTATCCTTGCCAATCTCTTGCTCTGCCTTTTGTGCCAGCAATACAGCGGCCTGCTCATGATAGGAAGTGTGAAACAAACGTGCACGATACTCTCGCCTTCTCTCAGGCTCTTTGAGCGTCTCGTATGCTTCTTGCAATCCAGAAAGAATCAGATCATACTCGCCTTTTCCTTTCAGAAGCGCAATCGACTTTGATTGCTCTGCAAATCCTTTTTCTACATCTGCATTCACGCAGATCCAATGTAATCCCAGAACATCGAAATGCGTTCCTTTTTCTATCTCTTGAATCTTTTGATGAAGAATCTGATTGAGATCGAGTTTTCTCTCTTTCTTTTGTACTGTCTGCTTTGGCACAGAAGGAGCATCATAAGAAAATGCACCGAGCTCATGCATCATCCAAAAGAATGAGTTGACCTCCGTTTTCGGCAGTGGCACCATCTTCATCAGATCGCGAAGCGCCATTGGGCGAGATTGAATCATCTGCATGGTCTTTCGCTCAGGTGGAGTAAATGAGACAAAACGAAGAATGGGAAGCAATTCCGAATCAAGATAGATCTTCTTACTCAATGCTGTGGAGAGGTTTTTGAACAAGGCCTGTGCTGATAGTCTTTTTGATTTCAGGCGTAGATCACGCACCAAAAGATTGATGTAGTACAACTTATTGGACAGGAACTTTTCAGGAAGATTGGTTTCATAGAAAGCAAACTGTCCTTTCTTTTCCTTTCGAACCTGCTGGAAAATGTATTCCACCTGTTTACTAAGAACCGTTACCATCTGCGGAAAAGTCATGAAACCGAGCTCAATAAAAGCCTCACCTTGGCGAATTCCTTTCTCTTCCATCGTTGCCAAAGATTGCTTTAATTGCTCTTCGGTAATCTGCTTAAAATTGTATAGAAGGACACCCAACACTTCTTTTTCTATCATCGGATCAGACCGCCATGCTACCACAGCTCCCCTATCCATATATGCAAAACGTCTTTGCGCTCCTTGATCAATGTATAAAAGACCTGTCCACTGCTTTTTCCCAGCTTCGATGAGAAATTCATGCAGCTCTTCCATCTTGCCTTCGGATAATGCATCCAATCCGGAAAAATCGACAATGGGAATCCCGCGGTCTACTTGTACAACCGGAGCTGCTGCTTTTTGTGCCTCTAGCTCTTCACGAAGCGCATCGAGCTTCGCTTCCGTCTCCGCTTGCAGCTTGGCAATCTCTTCTTTTAAACGTTTTTCCCATTCCTCTTGCTGAGAAGTCAATCTTTCCTCAAGCTCTTTTACCTTTGATTCGTGCTCTTGTGCAAAAACAACCAACCCCGCATCAACAAATGGTTGAGCCTGTTCAAGACACTGCTCTTTGGCTTTGGCAAAGGTTTCATGCAGTTCCATAGGAGGATTCGGTAGACGCAGTGCAACAGAACCTGACGGGTCACGGAAGATGACCTGCGCTTCAATGGGACCGATTCGTCCAAAGTCTGGAATTGAAAGGTCAAGCTTAATGGTATTGGCCAATTCACCACGAAAACTTCCCGAAGGAAGATTGATGGCATTGTTCATTAGGGAATTGGTATAGTCTTGTACAAATTCGAAAACGGTTTCGTATTTACGGGTTGCGCGACGCCTTGCCATGGTTATTCCTCACATAGGTAGCCACATCGATTTTTCCGCTACCATCTGGAGGATCAATAACATATTTTGGCAGTGCAATTCCACTAACGATTTTGCTCAGCTCTCGATAGATTGATAATCCCCTCTCCAATGAAACCCGAAATTCTCCATTTCCTGCAGCAGAATCAGTATGATGCAAATAATATGGAAAGACCTGTAGTTGTACCAATTCTTGAAAAAGGCGACGTAAAACATCCACAGAATCATTCACACCTTTGAGCAAGACAGCTTGATTCAAAACAGGAATCCCAGCTTGAATCAACAACCGCAATCCATTACGGACATCTTTAGAGAGTTCTTCGGGATGATTACAGTGTACAATCACCCATACACCAGACCTTTTTTGCAGCAATTGAACTAATCTAGGGGTCACCACGTTTGGCTCTGTAATCGGAGCTCGTGTGTGAATACGGATAATTGGAGTACGCACCTCCCCTATGATCTGTGATAATCGAGCATGAGAAACAGCCAACGGATCTCCACCACTCAAAATACACTCTTGTACTTTGTGTTCATTGATATAATTAATCGCGCTTTTCAACTCTTCTTTCGTTGGGTCCTCTGCTCCCGTATGATTTCTTCGAAAACAATATCGACAATATAAATGACATCGGCGAGTCGTAATAAACAAAATTCGATCCGCATGTTTTTGAATTAACCATGGATGCGGGCTCAAAATTTCTTCTCCAACAGGATCAGACAAGTCTCCATCTTGTGATTTCAGTTCAGAAGAATGAGGAAAAGCCTGCTTTCCCAGAGGGTCATTCATCGATTTTACACGAGCAAGCCAATTTCGCGTTATACGTACAGGAAATAGTTGATCCGCCTGATCAAAAATATTTTGGGACAGAGAAGGGAAACGAGACAGAAGCTCTTTCTTTCCGACGATCTTCGACTTCCTTTTTTCCATTGTTTCCCTCTATTCAATTCGTTATCTGTATACGACTCATCCTTATCACGGAGCCCCCTATGAAATATCAAACATCTCAATTCAAAAATGGCCTCAAAGTCGAAATGGACAATACTCCATATAACATGGTGTACTTCCAATTCGTCAAGCCCGGTAAAGGAACAGCATTCACTCGTACCAAACTCAAGAACATGCTAACTGGCGCGGTCATTGAACGAACATTTCGTACAGGAGAAACGATACAGGCCGCAGATGTCGAGACAGTCGAAATGGAGTTTTTATATCTTGAGGGAGAAGACTACCACTTCATGAACATGGACACATACGATCAGATCAGCATTCCAAAATCTACCATCGAAGAAGAAAGTAAGTTCCTCATAGAAGGAAGCAAGGTAGAAATTCTCTACTACAAATCTCGTCCGGTAAACATTGATCTTCCAAACTTTGTCGAAGCAGAAATTACCATCTGTGATCCCGGGATCAAAGGAAATACAGCCAATGGTGGATCCAAGCCCGCAACCATTTCTTCAGGTGCAACTGTCCAAGTTCCTCTATTCATCGAACAAGGAGAATGGATCAAGGTCGATACACGAACCAAAGAATACGTTTCTCGTGTTAAAAAGTAGATCGTTCGCCACCATTATTCGAAAAAAGTCTCAGCTTCTACACCAGATTCGTACGTGGTTTTGGGAGCAAGGATACCTTGAAGTTCAAACCCCATTATTGGTTTTTTCTCCCGCGATGGAAGAAACCTTAGAGTCCATCTCTTGTGATGGCAGATACCTACATACATCTCCCGAATTTGCGATGAAGCACCTTCTTGCACAAGGATTGTGTAAGATCTATCAAATCGTGCCTTGTTTTCGTGGAGAAGAAGAAGGACGGCACCACAGCAAAGAATTTTCTATGTTGGAATGGTATCGTGCTGGAATTGGAACACAAGATCTTATGAATGAGAGCATTGATGTAATATACTCTTGCGCTAAGGCATTGGGTGTAGATATAGCCGATTTTGACTGTATCCCTACAGCCGAGTTGTTGGACCCAAATTTGCCAGAGGAAGAATGGATGTTTCGATGGGTCGATGAAATAGAACCAAATCTTCCTCCTTCTGTTATTGTTTATGATTACCCAAAATGGGGTGCCGCACTTGCTCGTATTCGTGGGGAAAAAGCGGATCGATTCGAGATTTATATCAATGGTTTGGAAATTGGTAATGCATTTCATGAAGAACTGAATCCCAGTGTCATCCGTACGCGATGGGAAAAGGGAAATGCCAATCGTATACAAAAAGGAAAATCACCGCATCCTATGGATGAAGATTTTTTACAAGACATCAGCCAAATGCCTCGTTGTTCTGGTATTGCAATAGGTCTGGATCGACTTCTTATGGCACTACTAGACATTACAGATATAAAAGACACCCATGTACCCAATCGGAGGGAATCATGAACGTAGAAGGAAAAACAGTATTAATCACGGGAGCGGGACGAGGAATCGGCTACGGGATCGCACAAGATTTTGGAGAAGCAGGAGCCAAGCTCATCATTCACTACAATAAGAGTAAAGAAGGAGCAGAGTCACTCAAAGAGCTCTTTCCTTCTTCTATACTCGTTCAAGGAGATATCCGTTCTCCACAAGCATGCAAAAAAATTATCGATTCGGCAGGAGAACACCTCGACGTGCTCATCAACAACGCGGGAATCAATCGAGACATGCTGGTACTGCAAATGGAAGATACAGATTGGAGTTCGGTCATCGATGTCAATCTCAATGCGACCTTTTGGATGTGTCGTGCTGCAGGTGAAACCATGATGCGTCAGCGTAGTGGATCCATCATCAACATCACCAGTATTTCCGGCATATCTCCCAACCGAGGTCAAGCCAATTACGCTGCCTCAAAAGCCGCTATTGCAACATTTACGCGCTCTTTCTCCAAAGAGCTTGGTCGTTCTAAGGTTCGCTGTAATTGTGTCGCACCAGGTTTAATTGAAACCCAAATGCTCTCTGAAATGAATCCGAAAGCCCTCAAAGAAGCACTACGGAGAATCCCAATGCGACGTGCAGGCAGTCCAAAAGAAGTCGCACATGTTGTCCGATTCTTGGCTTCTGATGCGGCAAGCTATGTAACTGGACAAGAGTGGATTGTAGACGGAGGTCTACTTTAAATTAGTAAAAAGTCATTGTTCTCCCTTTTATTTTTACAGGAGGGGAATATATTTTTTACATATGTACTTATCGATAGATTTATGGAGATTCTATGAAATATTTTGTGCTCTGTGCGTTATCATTTTTTATTGGAAGTATTGTGGGTGGTGTCTCTCCCAAGCATGAATTACAAAAGTTCAAGCAAAAAAAATACGAGTCCATCATGGTATCAGATAAAGATTGTCAAAAATCAACCATTGGATCAGATTTGGCACAAATCATGGCATCCAACTCATCTGTACCAAACACAAGACCGAAACCGTCACAGCAAAATCCTTTCGGAGATCGTTCTCCACAAGAAATAGAGAAAGACAATCCTGAAGCAGTAGAAATTGCAAAAAGAATCGATGAAAATCAAGAGCGTTTTGAGGAGGACTTCCCCAATTCTTTTGAGCGCTCACAAGAAGAATTAGAAACGGCTCGGACTGCACTAGAATTACGACGAGCACAAGCCAGAGCCGCACTTATCGAAGGAGCCGAACCCAACGATGAGCAACTCGCCGATATCGATCAAGCGGTTCAAGATATGAACGATTCACTTCTTACACTAAGCGGTGAACTCACTGACATGATGGAAAATGGAGAAGAACCTGAACGAAGACAAGCCATGTCATTCGCAGCAGAAGCTTTGGATACCATGCTAACAGCAGAGGACCGATTTCGAGATGCTCTCAGTCAAGATCAAATCGATGCACTCGACGATCAAGCATTGGATCCTTTTTCTTATATTTCACCCGACATCATTGATACACTTCAGAGCCTTGATCAATGATGTACTCTGTACGTGACACTATATACATCGCCTATTTTCATATTCTTCGATCGATTCGAACACGTACCATGCTCTTTCTTTTCATTGTCTATCTGCTGATTTCAGGAGGAACGGCATGGTTTGGCAGAGCCATCATTCACGAGTTTGAAAAACAAACTGCCGATACGCTCATGGTTCCTCAAACAGAAACTCCTGGAGCGATGATGGAGATACTGAGAACACAAGATAATTTTCATCGGATGATATCGAGTATGGTACCAGATATAGAGCTCGTCGAATGGGCTCTCACACTCCCTGTACTCACCATATTCCACTACTGGATATCTTTATTTGTCTTGCCTTTTATTGTTGCCATTATTGGAGCCGAAATGATCGCTCCAAGTATAAAAGATCGATCTCTTCGATATGAATTATTACGTACAGGGCGCTTGGAACTCGTCATGGGAAGATTCTTAGGGCAAAGCCTATTGATTGGAGCAGGAACACTACTCGCTTGTATTGCTCCTCTGATCGTTGGGAATTTCTTTATGGTTCAACAGCCTTTATTCGAAACCGTTTGGGTCCTTCTATCCTTCGTTCCAAAACTTTTTATATGGAGCCTTCCATTTCTGGCTTTTGGCATCGCCCTTTCCATGATCACACAGGTCACCAACCTCGCTCGAATTCTTGCTCTGGCATCTGTTTCCGGTTCTTGGATACTCTACGCATTTCTTCTCTATCATGAAGAACAAGGGGATTATCCACTTCTTATTTCTGTAGTCTCTCCTTTCATTCCTCAATACTACGGTACAGCATTGTGGTCTCCTTCGTGGGACTGGATTCTCAGCGGATGTATCTTGATCACCATGAGTATTGTATACTGTATGACAGGATATCCTCTGTTTGCTCGGAGAAATCTATGAGAAATGCGCTACAAGTCGAAGGATTGAACAAAAGGTATACCCGTGCGGGACCATGGGTTATTCAGAATTTCAGCTGTCATGTCCCCTATGGTAGCATCTGTGGGATTATTGGTCCAAATGGTGCAGGAAAAACCACACTGTATTCTTTAATTTCAGGATTTCTCCGCCCAAACTCTGGAAGCATCAATATATTGGGAGAAGGTTCTTTTGATCCATGGAAACTTCGAGGAAAAATGGGTGTTCTACCTCAAGATGCAGAGATTGATGGTCGACATACCTGTTTTGATTTTTTACAGTATATGGCTGTCCTACAAGGGATGTCTTCACAGCAAGCCAAAAGAGCTACAAATCAAGCTTTAGGTGCAGTAAATCTACTTGAGCGTGCCCAAGATAAGGTTTTCAATCTATCTCATGGTATGAGACGTCGCGTTGCTACCGCAAGCGCTCTTCTTGGAAAGCCACAACTTGTCCTTTTGGATGAACCCATGGCTGGCCTTGATCCGGTTCAGGCTTCATCACTTCGAGATGTCCTTTTACAATTTCGCGGAAAGGGTACGTTACTTGTATCCAGTCACAATCTATCGGAACTAGAACGAATCTGTGATTGGTTAATTATTATCGAAAATGGACAACTGGTTCAACAAGGTACCGTCAAAGATATCATGAAGGGAGAAACACAAGTACAATGGACTATATCCGATCACAGTGTGGATATCTGTGCATTGATCTCAGCAAAACTTCCCAATCATATCTTTTCCTACGACAAAAAACAACGAATCCTAAAACAGGAAGCACCAAGTCATAATACCCTTGACTCTTCATCTCTGGTTATCGGAAAAATACTTAGTGATAACAACATCGCTATCCAAGCATGTCACCGAGGAATGACGCTTGAATCTAGTGTTTTAGAAAAGCTGTAAAATCAGGTCTACTAATCATCAAAAAGATCTTCGAAGAAGTCAAGATCAATCTCTTCTTCTTCTTCACCACTTGATGCAGTGGGAATAGCTAGTTCTTCGTCTTCTTGTGTTTCAACTTCAACCTTTGATGGAACCTCTTCTGTAAAAAAACCATCATCTTGAATGGAGAAAATATCAACCTTGTTTACATTGGCTTCCAAAAATGACTGAATCACCTCATTTCGTTCAGGCATGGATTGAGCCACATCATCGCTTTGTAATGTCAATTTAGGATGTTCTTCAGATTCCGATATAATCACAAGTTCTTCAGCAGGATTATCTGTCAAAGAAGAAATATCGATATCATCCTCTAATATGACTTCCTCATCGGACGTTGTTACCGTGTTTGACGCATCAAGAAAACTCAGATCGACCTCTTCTACTTCTTGAAGAGGTTCTTGTGATGGTTTTGTCTCTTCTTTTTCTTCAAAGATATCAAGCTCTATCTCTTCTACTTCTTCCGATGAATCTTTCGATACAGCTTCTTTTACACT
>NYTD01000054.1 GCA_002683315.1 Deltaproteobacteria bacterium
CAACTATGGGGATGGATCTTCCATTCCTTGCTGCATTCTACGAGAATTGTCTCCTTCATCCCCGACAATTACAATCACAGCTGTGCTGTTTTCGCGAAGAAGACCATCGTTGTTACGTAAATCTTGATCATAGGTTACAAGATCTTCTCTATCAGGAAAGGGAGATATCGGTTCATTGCAGATATCAGGAGGTTCGGGAGTAGCATGGCACATGGCAAGGAGAGCTGCTTCTAATGGTTCTTCATTTCCGGATCCGGCTCTTCCATCCCAATCTGTATTATCACATAAGCAGTCAAGATACGCTTGAGATATCTCGTCTGTGTCATCTCCACACACATATCCTTCGCCAGAAGGCAGGCTATTTCGCTCCCAGTATGTAGCTTCACAGAACAAATTTTTTCGAAATGTTGTATTTACGGTTGGGTCGTATTTATCGATTACCGGTGGATCTCCAAGAAGGAGTCCAGCCTCTCCAGGATCGATTCCCGATGTGGGTTGGTTGGTATAGTCGACACTGGTGGTTGTAATAGCAAGTTGATAATCGATATATTTTCCTCGTTCGGTGACAGAGGAAACAAAGGCGTCAACGGCATCATCTAGATTCTCAGTCGACTCGGTGGCTCCTTCTTCAGAAGTGAGGATATTGATGAATGTACTAAAATTTTCTCCAAGTGCAACGGCTTCATCACGCATGGAAGAAGAATTATCAATGACAAAAAGGATATCTGCTTTGTTGGAGAAATCAGCTTGCTCATAGCCTGCGATATTAAAGTATTCGTATTGATTACAAGCGAGAAATGTAGAGAGAAACAACATTCGGCATCCGATGGTTTTGGTTGAGGAACAGAACTAGTTTAACAGTTTATTGATTTCATTGAATGCCATGGTGACAAGACCAGGTATTCTCGTGTTCTTTTTTTGGTGGTGTCGCAGAACTTGACTCCATATGGCTTTGATTTCCATCCTGAGTGTTGGATACTCTTCCGCTTCAATGAGCGAACGCATTTGAATGAGGCTACTTGGGGCTTCTGTACCATAGTCTGCGATGATTTTGTCGGTTTGTTTTTTTAGACTGTCGTATAGATTTCCTTTGGATTCTGCAAGGGTTGGAATATTGCGCATTGGGAGCATTTCCAGATCATCAGAATCAATATCAGAATCACTTTCTTCGTCTATAGGAGATGGTATTACAATGCGAGCCGCATCCAGAAGTGGTGGTTCAGGATCTTCTGACGTGTCATTTTGAGCATAGTATTCAGATAAGGGGGTTATGTTTTCCTCATGAAAGTTTTCTTGGGTCTCCTCTATAATTTCTACAGCCGGCTCAACCTCGGTTTGCTCATAGATTTTTTGATTTGCTTCTTCGATAATGCCGGAGAGCTCTTCTTCAAAACTTTTTTGCCAGGTGTTTTCGCTTGCAGCCTGGGCAAAGATGGCTTCTTGCTCTGTTTTCTCTACTACGGACGGAGATTCGAATTCCTCTTCTTGTGGAGCAACATTGGATGGTTCATTGTTTTGTTTTATGTCTTCAGTTTTGGATGAGTCTATATCAGATTCTGTATGATCCTGTACGTCTTCTTTCTTCTCTACGCTCATAGGCTCTTCATCAGAGACGATCTCGAACGTGCTCTCTGGAGGTTCTTCTAATTTGTCTTCTTCATTGAATTCATTGGAAATGTCAGATTCTTTTTTTGAAGGTTCCTCTATATTGGATCCTTTCACGTCATCAATGAGTATCCCTCTTTGTTGAATGAATAGTGTGGGATTGGGAAGCAAAGGTGCTATATCTTCTGGAGAAAGACATCCTTTGATAGAGTGTGGCCCAAGAGGAGATTGCACGTCGACAATCATGATTTTTCCCACAGTATTGGGATGTAGATCTACTTTTGGGGCTACAAGGACATCGCTATTAAGAGAACCCTCTGAAATAGAGACGTAGTCATGGGCTTGGATCGCGGTAATATTA
This sequence comes from Deltaproteobacteria bacterium, assembly GCA_002683315.1. Lineage (GTDB taxonomy): Bacteria > Myxococcota_A > UBA796 > UBA796 > UBA796. The sequence continues at coordinate 1,967 of NYTD01000054.1, forward strand.
TTCTCTTTTCCTTTTAAAATAATATCCTTTGCACGTAGGAGCTTGAGACGAACCTCTTGTTCACAGGTTATTTTGCTTTTGTCCGATAGTAATGATTCAGCATCGATATTGCCATGTATGCGGATATTACCTTGTGCTGTGAGAACACTAGCGGAGCAGTGTCCTTGTACATGAAGATCTGCTCCAAAAAAGGATTTTTTGGTTATTAAGGAGCCTTCGAAACGCGCGGAGCCATCCACATGGATATCATGTATGGTGCTATCACCTTGTATATTGAGAGAGCCTTGTATATTGAGCGTATTGCACGAGAAGTCAGAGAACCCTTGCATGGAACCAGTGAGCGTGACTTCTTGAGCTTTTAACGTTCCTTGTGATTCGACTGAGACACCTGTACATTGCGTACATGTGGTGTCTTCTAGTAAAATAATAGAACCGTTGGGTGCAGATATTTCTTCAACATCAAGTGCTATTTCAATACGGATGGTGCCAGAGCGGGAATGAAGTTTTTTTATGGGCATACCGACAGGAGCTTGAATGATGATATCATCTTCAAACTCAATACAGATTCCTTGTGAATCTGGTTCTAGAGAAACCCCTTTTGGAATGATAAATGCGGAGCGATCAGACATAATTATGTTTCTCGAAATAAATAGGATCCTGTTTACTATAGTGTATTTTCGATCGAATTGCGATCTTCAAGTCCTCTCTGTTTTCAAAACTTTGACGAAGAATATAGCGTATACATATCATTCGCATGTTCTTTCATGGATGGAAAGCGTGGAGCGACATTTCTTTTTGGTGCATTCATTATGGTACGCATAATGTGAACAAGATCGCAAAGAGACTCATTTGGGATTGTATGAATGAGAGGTGAGATCTCTTTACTTCCTCCTTCAAAAGAGCTGATTACCTCTAGACCTAGTGATAGAGCTTCTCGAATAATGATGGGTGAGTTCTCTGGCCACAGAGAAGGAAGTACAAGGCAGTGGCTTTGGGCTAGAAAACCAAATATTTTGTCGTGTGGAATATTTCCAAGATAGTGTGCATTGTCGGTAGCGTGGATCAATGTGAGAATTTCTTCTTCAAATCGCGGCCATCCATCAACAGGGAATGTTGAACCGGCAATCCATAATTCTGCATCTGGAAGTTGACGGATGGCATCAAGAGCAAGATGAATTCCTTTGGTTGCAATCACACTGCTGGCAAAAATAAATCGATAGGGCATCTGTGGTAACGGAGTCTCTTCTAATGGTGATAAGAGAGGGAGTCTTTGATGTGTGATGGGCGTGCTTGTAAAAGATTGATAGCGGGCAATAAGATCATGAGATGGAGAAATTAGACCATCTGCAATATCCAAAAGCTCTTTTGCTGTATCGAGTCGATTTTGCATGGATGCTTTATTTTGTTTTCGGATGGGGATACGACGAAGAATCTTTTTTATCCTTGATTTTGTTTTGGGGAATCGATCCAGAAAAGAAGATATTTGAGGAGTTCGTGGCGTATAGATAAGTTGATCTCGAATACAAGAAGTGCATTTTGGGGCAGAAGGTCCCGAGCATATTCCTTTTTGGGGTTGGTACAACTGACCTCGTGAACATATAATGGCATAATCGTGTAGTGTGATGAATGTTTTTTGAGTGGGAACATACAATGGAAATGTTAGTGGCCAGTGTCCAAGATGATGAATGTGAAGCACGTCAAAATTCATACTTCTTGTATGGGCCTCAATTTCGATTTTGGTACGAAACCACGTTTCCTTCCAATTTTCAGCGACGGGAAATGAAATAGATTGCAACGTTCCCCATGAAAAAGATTGTTTCTTATGGCGTTGATGGTTTGGGACAATAATCGTAATATTATGACCTTGTTTTTGCAGTGCATATGCGAGTGCTTGCACATATAGTCCAACACCACCATATTGTTGTGGTGGCCACCCATGCATAACCAAAGCAATATTCAAGGATGTGTACACAAATGCTCCTCATACATTGCAAGATGTGCTTCTACTACTGAATTAAATAAAGGGGGGCGCATGTCAAACTTGGGAATATGTACGATTTGTGACATACAAGCGGCAAGTTCTTCGATGTTTCCCGGTTCGTATAGCAATCCATTTGTGCCTTCTTCTATTAACTCAGGGATTCCACCGATACGAGGAGCGATAACGGGACATCCAACAGAATGAGCTTCAATAATTACAAGTGGAGCATTTTCGGGCCAAATAGATCCCATTATCAGAGCATCCGCTCTTTGAAAAAGATCACAGATCTCGTGATTGGCAATGATTCCTTTCCACATATCTTCGGGGATAAGTTGTGGGGTTTGAAGTGAACCATAAAATCGTAATGAACGATGAGACTCTTTGGATTTTTTATGGGCTTGGTAGACCAGATGTGGGCCTTTGTGTTTTGCGATTGTTCCCACGAAAAGAAATCCATCTCCTCCGATATGACGTTTGTGGTTTTGTACTCCATGACGGAGTACTCGCACCGGTGAAACCTGATGTTCTTGTGCTCTATTGGCAAGATACTGAGACGGAGCGATGATGCTCGCAAACTTTTTTGAAAGTTCAATCATTGCGATGTTTCTATTTTTTGCGGCGATGGGAGATTCTGGTTCGAATTTTTGAGTAGAGTGAGAAAAAGAGAATCGTAATGACAGAGGAAGGGTGTGCCACATTTGATTGAGCTTGGATGCAGGGATAATCTTGTGTAGCGCTTGTGCGATTCTCATGAGGAACTGTCCTCTTTTTGGGAGTTTTGGACTCCAAGAAGGTGCACATGACGCACACTTTTGCGGATCTGGACCAGGACATGGCTTCATCTTTTGATCGATTTCTTGACCTCCAGCAGCACACCATAGCCAAGCATCATGTAGTGTCATGATTGCAGGACACGGGAATGTTAAATCGCTGGATAGAAACTGGATGTGCTGAACATGAATGATATCAGGATCAAAAACAGACCACAGTCTCTCAATATGATGACGAATTATAAGATCTTTTTCGCAGGTATGAAGAGGACGAGCTGAGACGTTGTTAACGATTCTATGATGGTTTTTATTGGAGACGATGGTACCATGAGGGTGTCCAGGAGAACGAGTTGCATTGATGATTTGAACAGTATGGCCTCTATTTGTCAGTGCAGAGCATAGCATTGCAGTATGCTGTTCAGTTCCTGCTGACTCATGTGGGGGGAATCCATGAACGAGAAGAGAAATACGCAAAAGGATACCTCATAGATTGTAAACTTAGGTTAGTATGGATACGTGTTTACTATACTTTTATTATTGATATCATGCTCTGCCGAGCAGCAAACAAAACGCGCACAAATAGCGTTAGAAAAGCATGACTTATCGCAAGCAGAATTTCTGTTTCGTGAAGCAGTAACAAAAGACCCACAAAGTCTCAATGCTCTGATCGGTCTTGGTTGGACCTATCAGCTTGCAGGTGAACGATCAGCAGCTGCAAAGGTTTTTGATCGATGTTTGCGCGTTGAATCTAAAAATCCAGACTGTTTACGCGGAAGAGCAAGTGTTTCTCTTTCACAAGGTGATGTTTCAAAAGCCAAAGACATAATAGAAAGCGCATATGCTGCGCATCCTGATCACCCAGGAGTGTTGAGTTCTCTTGCGTTGTTTCGAATGAATGAAGGAAACATACACAAGGCAAAAGAGATGTATACATCATTGGTTCGACGATTTCCCAAAAAAGCAGAGTATCTTCTTGGTCTTGTGTATGTTTC
>NYTD01000055.1 GCA_002683315.1 Deltaproteobacteria bacterium
ATGGAATAAAGATTAACAGATTTTCGATTACTTTGAGCAAGGAGGAATGGTTGTTTCTGCCCATCCATAAGGCCCTTTTGGACTTTTGGCGACAGGGAAACCGCCATTTTTTTGCGACTGTATGAGCATTTTATACACACTTGAAGTATTCCCCCACACACGTAGATTGATAAATGTTGTTTGAGATGGGAGGTGCGTGATGTTTTCTTTGAGGCTAACATTACCCATATCATCTACAATTGTGTCAAGGATGACAAGTGCATCGTCATCAAAGTGAGGATTTTGTGTTTTGGGACCAACCATTACTTGTGCTTTGGTCTCTTTTGGAAGCTTGGTAAACCAGCGCGCTTCTAATTCTGTACAATCCGATTTGTATTTCCATTTCATCTTGTGCACAATACCCACGAGTGCGGGAGAAAAAGAGTCTTGCTCATGTATGAGAGAGGGGTTGATACAAGAGAAGCAAAAGAGAAGAATCATTGTTCTTGAATTTTTTTAAGGGCTTGTCGTATTTTTTGTTCTTTTTCCTTTTCCTTGGTGGCCATATATAATTCTACAAGACCAATATATGCTTTTTTTCGATAGATATTGGGCGTTGTCCAGGTTGCCTGTACAGTATCTGTTAATGAGAGCATTTCTATAAAGTAGTGCTCTGCTTCGTCATACTTTTTTTGATGCAGTAGGACATTGGCGAGAGCCAATGGAAGATCGAGCATCAGTCCTCCTGCCAGAAATCGTTCATCAGATGGGGTCGTGTTTAGGTCTTCCAGACGAAAGCGATAGACAGCCTCTGCTTCGGTCCATTTTTTTTGTTCTACCAATACTTGTCCAAGTGAAACATATCCATATGAATCAGTAGGATCGATTTTAATCAATTCATAAAGCAATTCTTCGGCTTGAGAGAGATTCTCTATTCTATAGTATAATGTGACCAGATTTCGAATAGGCAAGAAGTGTTTTGAATCCATTTCTCTGGCTTTTTGATAGGCATCAATCGCTCTTTCGATAGAACCTTGTCCGGCTAGGATGCTTCCAAGATTACTATATGAGATCACACTAGGAGCATATTCTATTGATTTTTGAGCGGCTTTCATCGCTTGGCTAAAATCCCCAAGTCGGAAAAAACAAGCAGCAAGTATTGAATGTGCATTGGGATCTTCAGGATGTTCTTCTATGTACGGGATGATGATTTCAGCAGATTTTTTATATTCTCCCTCGTGGTATTGACGATTACCTTCACGTAATTCGGGATCCATAATTTCTTTTTCTTCTCCAATACTGGATATGGGATATTGCCAGTTTTGACCGGCCAGATCTACAAAGATGGGTGTCTGTTTGTTTTGCAATATAGTTTGTGTCTTTTCTTCACTAAAATTACATGCTAGCCATAGGAATACAATCATGAAGGATCCACATCCCGAACACATCGAAATCCAAGTCCACCGGTAAGATAGCTTCGAACACGTTCATAATATGCTCTTCGAAATGTGATGCGCAGTTCATGTTCATTCGCATCAAATCCTCCTCCTCGCAGAACACGTCTCCCATCAAGAGATGCGCGTAAATTTTCTGTCATAATCTCTGTTTCATATGGGATATATGGACTCTTTGTCCATTCAAGAGCATTTCCCGCCATATCTACGAGGCCATACCCATTCTCTGAATATTGACCTACCGGTGTTGTTGGTGGATTATGAGACGATTTTCTCCATTTTTTTCCATAATTTGCTTTTCCTTTCGGAGATGCATCTCCCCATGGGTATATATTTTCTCGTTCTCCTCCTTGTGCGGCTATTTCCCACTCTGATTCAGAGGGGAGTCTTAGGCCGGCCCATTTGCAATATGCCGTTGCTCCAAAAAAAGATATTCCAATGACAGGATGGTCTTCATACCCGTAATTTGCTCTGTATCTGGTACCTGTGAACGAAATCATTCCACCGCGGGGAATATCTTTTCCAAGTGCAATCCACTTTCGAACATCGATATCTTTGTGTCGACGGTCATTGAGAAACTGCGCAAAGTTAATATTCGTCACTTCCGTGTGGCCTATGTAAAACGGGGATATCGAAACTTCATGTCTGGGGGCTTCATCTTGTGTATCGTTATCAGAACCAATCCAATATGTCCCTCCTGGGATATACATAAGTTTTTGGAGATCTTGTTCGTTTTCAATGGGGGGAAGCATAATTTTAGAGTGCTCTGAACAAGCACATACGAGCCAGTACAGAGCACTCAAAAACATATGTATCGCAGTTTTGTTACTGTTCTGTATATGTGACATTACCTTTGGTAATGTTTTGATAGCGATCAATACTTCCCGAAGGCCAGTAAATGGTCAACTCATCTACTTTGGTGGCTGTACCAAGTCCGAAGAATGCCATCATCTCACTTTGAGCCGCACCACTGACTGTATCAATTTCACGTACTTGAATTGTCTCTCCAATACGAATGTGAACTTTAGCGCCAACAGCGTCACGGGAAGAGTTTTTACCGGTCAATCGAACAGCGAGTGCGTTATCGTTGCTTGATTGGTTTTTGTATAGACGTAAAGAAGGATATGTGTACTTGTCAGTTCCTGGATCGCAGTTACGAACCAATAGATCAAGTTTTCCGTCTTTGTCGACATCTGCAAAAGCTGGCATATAGCCATCGTCAATGGTATCTACACCTGCCAAGTATCCTAATTCAGTAAATGTTCCATCGCCATTGTTGCGAAACAGTGTATTTCGTTGGTTTCCACCTAAAGATAGAGAAGGAATCTCAGTATTGCTTGTGGCGGTTGGATTTCTCATATCTCCAGAGAAGTGCATGAGTGTTTGAATAACCATATTGTTGAAGCCCGGGTTTCTCAGAGAGATGGCATCAACATCTAATGGAGCTTTTGCTTTTGCTGGATCATTTTGTTCAATGAGCATTTCGGAAGCATATGCACGAGAGAAGATACTGGACATATCTTGATTGCCAGGACCTGTCCAAAGACCATTAAGAACATAGAGATCTTGATCACCGTCGTTGTCATAGTCGAACCACATGGAACCAGCGGCAGCTTCTCCAGCCCAACCGAGTCCAGACTCTTCGGTCACATCGGCAAATTTCCCTTCGCCAAGATTTTTGTAGAGACGATTCCCATGAAACAATTGGAGATTGTCATTTTCCAGTGCAGAATCGATACGCTTTGCCGCAAGGAAGTCAATGTTTGAATAGTAGATATCGGGAAGACCATCATTGTTATAGTCTCCAACGGCAACACCCATAGCCCACGCATTGTTTTCAAGACCACTTTCTGATGATAGCTCAGAAAATTTTCCTGTGCCATCATTTTTGAATACTTGACTTGGGCCTCGACGGTCATCTGCAACCATGAGATCGACCCGACCATCACCATCAAAATCTGCTTTTACAGATGCATGCGGGTATGCTGCGACACCAACACGCTTTGATGGAAGAACATCAAGACCAGACGCAATGGTTGCATCCTCGAAGGTAGCATCTCCTTTATTGAGGAAGACACCTTGTGTGTTGAGAGGATTCGGATTGGCATCAAGATAGGTGAAATCACGAGCTCCTGGGAAACCAACGTACAGGTCGTTGAATCCATCGTTATTGAAATCAGCAACGGTCAAAGGCATAGCGCGATCGTAATTCAATGCTTTTTGGATGGCGCCATCAAGAAGTTTAAATTGTCCCTTACCATCATTTTTGTATACGAGAAGATCTTCAGATTTATCGTCAATGAAGCGAGAAAGAACAAGGTCTGTACTTCCATCGTTGTCTAGATCTGTAAATGCCGCAGCTTTTACGCGGTCGACGTTTCCAATATTGGATTGTTTGGTGACGTCTGTGAAGTTTCCAGACCCATCATTTGCATACAAGTTACTGGCACCCCAACCACCAACATATATATCGGGGTCATTATCGTTGTCGTAGTCTCCAACAGTAATAGCATATCCACCTCGGCGAAGTGCTTCAAGACGTTTGAATAGCGGAACGGTGGAGAGACCTGAGCTTTGCGTTGCATCGATGAAGTGAGTTTCTTGTGCAGTGATGACTTCTTGTTTTGGCATATCCATGGAAGTAATCGCCCAAACATTATCGGTTTGTGTCAAGTTGATGGTCATCCATCCTCTATCTTGGCGAAGATGTTCATTGTTGTCTATGCCTCGAAGATCAAACCAGACTTTGAGCGTTGCAGAGTTGTTTTGTACAGAAGCTTCATGTACATCCATCGACACATGTTCCACACTTTGGAAGGCGGCGATATATTGCTCAAAAGATGCGGCATTTCCTACAGCTGGTTCAAACGTATACTCAGAGACACCATGGACTGTTCTATGTGGGTTCTGAAGGTCTGCGATGAGAATAGGGCATGTTGTTGTGGGTATAAACACCTTGTTGATAATGCCCATATCCAATGTTATGAGACCATCTGCGAGTTCATTTAATATCCCTTGTTGAAGGTTTTGAACGGTATTCTCAATTTGGTTTACGTTCGATGGGAGATCTTGTTGTATGTTTCGCTGAAGACGCTCAAGAATCTGATCGGGTCTGGTTCTGGACTGCTCTTCTTCTGTTGTGTCATCGGTGGATGTAGAGTCGGTTGTCTTTTCTGAACAGGCAATACTTGTACTTAGAATCAGTGTTGCAGCAAGTCCCAATGGATATAATTGGCTTTTCATAATACTCTCCCTTCATGAAAAATAAATCACCAAATACAGAATAACATGAGTCTTTAGCTTATGAATAGAAAATTACGGAAAACCGTTGTGATATGAGTTTTATCAGTCGACTCTTATATTGATGTTTTGCTTTTTTCCTAATACATGTTTGTGTAGGCATTGTTTTCTATTCAAAAGATCGAAACATACCGTGGTTTTTATTAGGGTTTTTTATGGATATAATCGAAATTTGGGTTCAAAGGGCACACAATGCACATGCAAGTGATCTTCATTTAGAAGCAAATGTTTCTCCTGCTTTCCGAGTTCGTGGTTCTCTTATTATTCAAGAGGGAGTATGCCCCTCGAGAAAGTTGGTCCACTCAATTCGATCGCGTCTCAGTGAGGAACAGTGGAGAGATTTTCATGATAAAAAATCTCTTGATGTTTCTATGTTTATTGCTCGCGTGAGATGCAGAGTCAATGTCTTTCAGACAGCAAAAGGAGTCGCTTTATCTATTCGTTTGTTTCGTAGTGCCGCACCCACCATCAAGAGTTTAAACCTACATCCAACGATAAAAGATCTTGTTGATCATGATTTTGGTCTTGTTTTAATCTGTGGTGCAACTGGATCTGGAAAGTCTTCGACACTGGCTGCGTTGATCCAGGAAATAAACCGAACCAGAACAAGTCAGATCATAACATTGGAGAATCCTATAGAATATATGATTCGATCCAACAAATCATTGATTCGACAAAGAGAGGTTGGTCGAGACACTCCTTCCTTTGGAAAAGGTCTTAACGATGCTTTGCGTCAAGATCCGGATGTGATATTGGTTGGTGAGATGCGCACCTCAGAGACGATGATTCGAACCATAGAAGCCGCAGAAACAGGGCATCTTGTTTTCTCCACACTACATGCTTCAAGTTGTGTAGAAGCAATTCAGCGTTTGGTCTCTTCTGTTCCAGATTCTTCTCGTAATAGTGTACAAGCTCAGCTGGCAGATTGTTTGGTTGCGGTTGTTTGCCAGCGTCTTGTATACCTACCCAAAGCCAAGCAGCGTATACCAGAATGTTCAATCGTACGGGGAAATCATGCCGTCAAGAACTGTATCCGTACGGGGCAGATTCATCGTTTACACTCTATTATGGAAACTGGAAGATCTGATCATATGTTTACACTGGACCGATATAGAGAATGGATTAAGGAGCAAAATGCATTTTCAAAGCCTCTCGAGGTAGAGGATATACAAGAGCAAAATCGTGCGCAGATCAATCCTCCTCAGAGGAGAAATAAAGAAAATCGAATCACAACGGATGGAATTCTAGACTTGGATGGTGTGGAGGAAGATCCTGCGAGTATTCTCGCTCGATATCGTAAAAAGCACTAGAGTGGAACACATTGGAGGTTCCCTTGTTTGAAGAGGTTTAACAGGCGAAAAATTGATATCAGATTTTTTTCTGTGCAAGTAGAAGGAGTCCTTCTACCCATTCTTCATTATTTTTTCGTAATGGTGCTC
>NYTD01000056.1 GCA_002683315.1 Deltaproteobacteria bacterium
ACAATCACCATTTCTAAAAACACACGAATTAGTCCACCACACAGTTGATCTTTCTACCCATGATGAACTCCTCTGCTCCGCGATTTTGGAACTCTTTCAAGAAGAAGAGAAAAAATATGCATGGCCTGAAATGATCAGTACATTTGAACAATTCGAAGCTCGTATTGGAGCATCGAACAATGCTGAAATCATATCAAAGATTCACCTCACTGTTGCCAAAGCCTATCGATTTACCGGTGGTCAGGAGAACCGCGATCGTATGATCAACCTACTTACCGAACAAATACAGCTACACCAAAAGACACTCCCGTCCTGGGGTGAACATAGACTCTATTCACTTTTTTTCAGGCTTTGTGAAGGACTATTTGAAGAACGAGATCCAAAAGATTTGCAGGTGTTGTTCGATCTTTGTAAGGCACAAAAAAACCTCGCCTATCCTCCATTGATTCAAGAAATATTTGTGTTTTATCAAGAATTAGCACACAGCACTCTTAATCGAAATAGTCCTATGCTTCCACAGCTACTACAGATCATTACACGTCTGCAGACGATACCTGATCAAAGTACATTTGCATATAAAATGGTCTTTTCCACAATATATCAAACCTATGCCAACAAATATTGGCATGAAAACCAACTCCCCAGAGAATCCTCACGAGAAGAACATCAAAAGCACCAACAACAATTACTCTCCTCTTGGTTAAGTGAGATGGATCATGCTCAAAAGCTCAAAGAAGACATCAACGATGTCCAAGGACTTGCCATGAACTATGGTATTCGCGCAAGCACATATCTGTTTACCATAAGAGATGGAAATAAAGCACTAGAGCTATTCCAAAAGGACTGGGATATTGTTGAAGCGAATAACATGACTGCTGATAAACCAGGTGTTCTAAACAAACTTGCGATGAGTCATATGCTCCTCGCGCAGTCTTCTTCCAATCCACAAGAACATCTAGATAAGGCCGTAGATCTCGCTATGGAATCTCTTCACTTGGCTGAGAAATTTGAGAGAGAAGGTGATTTTGGATTTACAATTGGCACCATTCTCAAGCTCATTGTACAAACTCAAAATAGCGACCTCATTGACTTCTGTGGAACAAGAACTGGTTGGCTTATTTCCGAAGAATACTGGAGCAGTAAATTCCTTCCATTCTTAAAAGCAGGCACATACAAGACACTCACAGAAATAAATGAACTTCAATTGTCCTCTACACAGACATGGTTTCCTTTGGCTCTGAAATATACCGCTCCAAAGGAAACCTGATACTCTACGAGACCCGCGTCACCTGTATTGCAAGGATTCCTTGAGCAAAATCAACTCCCTGTAAGCCAGTGAGCTCATCGGATACAGAAATAGAGGAAGCCAGTACCTGAGTCGCTATCTCTTCCTTGTGGGACTCTACTGCAGCTCGAACTGCTGCGTCAGAACATCGCACCTGTAACGCAATACGATCGGAAATCTGTAAGTCTTGCTCTTTTCTCTCGTTTTGAATCATCCGAATGAGATCACGAACATACCCTTCTGCAATAAGATTAGGTGTTAGTTCAGAATCAAGTGCCACCAAAAGAGCATCTTCTGTTTCAATCAAAACATCGTTTTTGGCCTCACGACGCAAGATCAAATCCTCCGCCACAATGTCTTGCTCCAAAATCTGAACACTTCCTCCAGACTGCAACACACTCCATTCGTCACGCCCCAGCTTTTCTATCTCAGCCGCAGCTTGCTTCATATTTCGACCAAAACGACGCCCCAAGCGCTTGAAATTTGCCTTAAAATGCACTTCTGTTAGCTCCGCATCGCTTGCCTCAATCCGAACTTCTTTAACATTTAGCTCTTCTGCAATGAGACCTGACTGATTGGAGAACGCGGTTCGAACCGCTATATCATGATGTACCAACGTGACCGACTGCAAAGGCTGACGTGTCTTAAGCTTGTGTTTTTCACGTAGTGCACGTCCCATTCGAACAACCTGACGTGCCAGTGCTACTTCTTTCTCAAGTTCTACATCTATCTTGATCGTCTCTACTTCCGGATAATCACACAGATGTACGCTCGTTTTGTCTTCTGAAGCACAACCTGTCTCTACCACCAAATGCTGATACATCGACTCTGACAAGAAAGGCAATACTGGAGCAAGAATCTTAGAAAAGGTAACAAGTGTTTCATACAACGTCGCATATGCGGAGGCCTTATCCGCTTGTGCAATAGGATCTTCATTAGAGCTCCAAAAACGCTTTCTGCTGCGTCGAATATACCAATTGGTCAGATGATCAATAAATGCCAAAACATGTGGAATCACATTATATAGATAATCCCCTTCCATCTGGTCGTTTACTTCTTTCACCAAAGACTGCAACATAGAAAGCAACCATCGGTCCAACTCTCCACGATGTTCAAGAGATGGAGCATTCTCGAGATCTGCAGGGGACCATCCATCTAGATTGGCATACTGCGTGAAGAATGACCATGCGTTCACCAAAGGAAGAAGCGTACTTCGAACAACATCGCGTACACCTGATTTTTGAAACCGAAGAGGCTCTGCACGAACAATAGGGGAATTGATAAGATAGGCACGCAAAGCATCAGCACCAAACTCTTCCAAAACCTCTTGTGGAGGAGGATAATTCTGCTTGGATTTGGACATCTTGGAACCATCTTCCGCAAGAACCATACCATTGACGATTACATTTTGAAACGGAGGTCGGTCAAATAACGCTGTGGATAAAACAAGAAGCGTATAGAACCATCCACGTGTTTGATCCAATCCTTCTGCGATAAACTGCGCGGGAAAATTCGCTTCAAACTGATCTTTTTTCTCAAATGGATAATGATCTTGTGCATACGGCATCGAACCAGATTCAAACCAGCAGTCAAATACATCTGAAATACGCTTGGCATCACCACCACAATGCGGACATGAAAAGGTCAGTCCATCGATTTTGTGCGGATGAATATCTGCCACAGATTGACCAACTCTCTCTTCAAGTTCAGCAATCGAACCAACACAGATCTCTGCCTCACATGATGTACATTTCCACAGTGGAATTGGAGTTCCCCAAAAACGATTTCGAGAGATATTCCAGTCCCGAGCATCTGCCAACCAGTTGCTAAAACGTCGACTGCCAACCGCATCAGGAACCCAGTGTATGGAATCATTATGCTCTACCATCTTTTCCCGAATAGACTCTACCCGAACAAAAAGAGCAGGGACTGCTTTATAGATCAAAGGCTGTCCCGATCTCCAACAATAAGGATAGCTATGCTGAACTGTAGACTGTTTGAATATTCTCCCATGTTCTTTGAGCATACGAATGATCGCAGGATCTGCCGCTTTGATATTTTGGCCGGCAAAATCTCGTACCGAAGACTTAAAATTCCCCTCATCATCTACAGACTGTAGAACCTGAATACCTGCCGCTTTGCAAGCCAAAAAGTCATCTTCACCAAAATCAGGGGCCATATGTACCAATCCGGTACCATCTCCAGTCGTCACATGATCACTGGCAATTACAACAAAGGCATTGGGACGCTCTGTCGTAAAGTAATCAAAGAGTGGCTGATACCTGCATCCTACTAGCTCAGATCCTTTGAGCGTAGACAATATCGTACACTTTTTACCCAAAACAGACTTCACTCTCTCTTTGGCCACGATATAGATTGTATCATCACCTTCTTTTTTTGCTCGAACGTAGTCTAATTCTGCGCCAACAGCAACAGCCAAGTTGCTTGGAAGCGTCCAGGGCGTTGTCGTCCAGATGAGTAGGGTTTCGTCACGGTCGACAAGTGGCATTTTGGCGGTAATCGCAGGATCTTGAACATCACGATAGTCCATATTGGCTTCGAAGTTAGAAAGTGCGGTCGACAACCGCCAACTAAACGGCATGACACGAAAATCTTGATAGATGAGTCCTTTCTTCCAGAGCTCTGAGAAAACCCACCATACACTCTCCATGAACGAGGGGTCCATCGTTTTATAGTCATTATCAAAATCGACCCAACGACCCAATCGTGTAACGACTTGCTCCCATTCTTGAGTAAACGTCAATACGTTTGAGCGACACGCTTCATTAAATTTATCTACACCATAGGCCTGAATGCTGGTTGGTCCACTCAAACCAAGCTTCTTTTCCATCAACATTTCAATAGGCAATCCGTGCGTATCCCAACCGAATCTCCGCTCTACTTTTTTTCCGCGCATCGTCCAATACCGAGGAACGATATCTTTGAGCGTGCTTGCCACAAGATGTCCGTAGTGAGGAAGGCCTGTTGCAAATGGAGGCCCATCATAAAAAACAAATCGATCAGTATCAGAACGCTGTTCAACAGAGCGCTGAAAAATATTTCCTTCTTTCCAAATCTTTAAAATTCGATGCTCTTCTTGAGGAAAAGAAATAGACGAAGAAATGGGACGAAATACAGACATAAGAGCCCTCCTTTGTTTCGCACAAAATGAACGGAGGACTTTTAACCCAATTGAATCAAAGATGGAGACTTTGATTCAAAAATGTACGATTTTTCACTACTCAAATGGAGCCATTCGAACGAGGCGGAAGCCGATTGCTGGATTTCTTGCAAGCGGAGAAAGGGAACGACGATTGGCACAGCGTAAATCCTTAGGAGAAGATTCAAAGCTACCTCCTCGAATGACGCGCGTATTTCCTTGCCCAATGTATGGATCATAATAATCCTCTGTATCATACTCATCATATGCATCATGAACCCATTCTGAGACATTGCCATGTATATCAAATAGAGCAAATGCATTGGGATACAAAAGCCCCGGAACATGACTTTCCGGAAACGTATTCCCACAATACCAAGCGAGAGACCCCAAGGAAAAACCATCATCCAAAACGATCTCAATGCAGGCACTGGTCTGACTAGATGAAGAGATCCCTCCCCCACCTACATTGGTCCAAAATGACTTTTGTGATCCAGAACGCGCTACATATTCCCACTCTGCTTCCGTTGGAAGTCGATACCCCTTGCAATTATATGGCGCAATGGCTTCTACACATTCGGTCGTTATTTCACTACCTGTACATGTATAGCACTCTTCAAAACCCTCTTCTAAAGACATAGCATTGGCAAATGCAGCTGCTTCATTCCAAGATACATTTTCGATAGGAAGCGTTAGGTCTGGATTACTTCGATTTTCGGAAGGGTTGTAGGCCATGAGTAATGCAAATTGTCCTTGCGACACTTCATGGTTCATAACCAAGAAGGAACGTGTGAGCAGAACATCATGAAGCACTTCGTCTCCATCTCTACCAAACTCCCCTATTGGAGAGCCCATTTCAAAAGTCTCGGGAAAGATACTTGCAAATGTCACTCCTGACGGAGAGAAGAAAGCGATTGCTGGATTATCGTCTTCCAAATCTCCATCACATACTGTATATCCATCTCCATCTGCATCTTTATTGGTGATTTCTGGATCTTCATCATCACAATCACCATCACATGTTGATTCGCCATCACCGTCTGCATCTCTTGGATTCAGCGAGGCATCTGTGTCATTACAGTCGGTTCCCGCTATCCCGTCTCTTGGAGCTATTGAGTCTCCCCAACCATCTTCATCACCATCACGCATGCACGCTTCGAGGTTTTCTTCTTCTGCAGCACCAAGAAAGGTATACGGATCTTCATCATCACAATCTCCTTCACAAGATAGAACACCATCACCATCACCATCTTCTCCA
>NYTD01000057.1 GCA_002683315.1 Deltaproteobacteria bacterium
CACAAACAAACAAACAAACAAACAAACAAACAAACAAACAAACAAACAAACAAACAAAATCGACTCATGAATCCTCCAACGAATCTATAAAGTTGACAATTGCTTCTCCAACTTCCTCAACAGGACGGAAAGGTAACGGATACTCATAGCCCAGTTCTTTTTTTATCGCGGGCTGAAGATAAAATCCTATACCTGGAATTTCCACCTGTTCAACTGTGCGTCCACTTTCTTGTAGGATATGAAAAAGATTTTCTTGATCTGTATTACTTGAACGTCCCCCAAATTCGGGTTTGAGCAACAATACTGATCCTGGGACCTCAAGTGCAGCGGCAGTGAGATCGGTAGAGAGATAAGGCTGCCACCATTCAGAAACGGAGAGAGAATTAAAATGCTCTCCAATATACGTTCCTTCTATAACTGGCTCAAGGAATGCATTGACATCTGCTTCTAGATCTTCATAAAAATCTTGATGTAACAAATATGGACGGTTGTATTGTACGTTTTTAAACACAAAAGCACTCGCTCCTGTTCCACTATGAGCATCCACCAGAATTGTAGCCTCCGCATCTAAATCTCTCAAATCTCCTGCTACACTTCCTCCATGACCAAAAAGAATGAGTTCACCTAGCAACGGATCTTCTCTTAGAGCCTGAATCAAGGTTGCTGCATCTTCGTTTTGGGCTGAGTAACGCTCTGCGTATACCCCTCCACTTTGTCCAATTCCACGAGAGTCAAATGAAGCGACAGCTATACCACGTGAGAGAAGATCAGCAGCAAGACCATCCCAGATAGGTTCTCCATAAGAAACTCCACTACGGTCTAATCCCGGAGATTCGGGAACAATAACAAGTGTAGGAAATGGCCCATCTCCTTCAGGAATAAGAATGCGTGCCGCTATTTCTGTGTCGTCTTGTGCTATCAAGGTATGTACAAAATGGCGATCACCTCGCTCAGGGATTGTAAAGTCATCATCTGCAACCCGATTGCTATTGATAGGCTCCAGATCATCAATGGTTACATTATCTGTTCGAGAGACAATCGGTTCCGCAAAAAAAGAATCCAGGTTAGGATCATAGTTAACCAATGTACCATCAAGGTCATAGCAATAAGTACCAGTCGCAAGATAGGAACAAGGAGAAGCCGGTATTGAGGGCCCTGACCATACCCCACGCCACGAAGGATAGACCAATACGGTATTCAAAGATCGAGGGTCACTGCTTTGCATGGCTCTCGATACAACATGACCGACCACAGGAGAAGATATATTAAACTGCCAATGTAAATCTGATTGGATCGCTTGCATGATAATCGCTCCCTCATCCTCCCATGAGGTTGTATATGCAATTCCATCAACAATTGAGGATACAGTCTTAGAAGATGCATCTAATTCATGCTCATACCGAATTCGTGAGATGCCAAGAGAATTTTTTATGGATTGTTTCCATGAAACCACCAAGCCTTCTTTATCGAGTAGCACCTCTTCAGTCATATGAAGTTCCAAGCTTGTGATCTTCACCAACGATTTTCCCGTAACATACTCTGTCCCATCTTCTTGGATCGACACATTGAGTGTTCCTTGTACAAAGACTTCTTCATTCTCGATACTTTCAAAAGCAAGAGAGATACTTTCTCTTTTGATATCGTCTTCCAGATCAAGTGACTTTGGAGAAGAACAGAAAAACAAGAAATAAAACATAACTGACCCATACATTTTTTTACTATATAAGTATCTCTTTTGGTCCTGTACAACGAATAATAAACAGATATTACCTTTGAGGTAAAGACAGATATATCTCTATAATCACTTTGATGGTTGAACATCAAAGTCTTCTTGGCGATACTCTGCAAAGAAATTGATTGTATTCTCTCAAGCCTATGAATCGTTAGACAAACGGAAGACTCAGAATAAATATGGATTGTATATCCAATTCTTCAATCTCCGAAACACATCCCATTTTGATGCCAAAGGTTGGTAGAAGAGTCTTAGACTATTTCCAACGTAAACAACTCCAACCCCAATGCCTCCAAACGAATTTGGGTAATCTGTATGCCTATCTTAACCAAATATTGCTCTTTGCTGCATATATGGAGAAGTGTGCTCGGTAGATTTGTTGGAGAGAAAAATGCAAGAGTAATTCTCTCCAAGAATCATAGGTTTGCTTTGAATTCTCGACCTGTATGAAACTATTCCGAAGATGGGGATTTTCTTTGGTGCACGTTGTAAATCCACAAGAATAAAATTCGTTACAGACTTTTGCACCTGTTCCGTTATTCATATGTGTTTTTGCAATGTATTGCACTGTTGCACCAATATGTCTACAAGATACACTCAAACCCATACTCCGTAAAGATGGAGATCGAATACCATGACACATCATTTCTTTCATGCCTTATACTTTTTGTTTGCCTGTTCAAATACACCCTCAGACTTTGACATGGATTACAGCGTACCGGGTACATGGGCAGATGCAACACGAATAGAGGAAGTCACACAAGCTTCTTGTAACGAAGACATGACACAAGTCATTGAAACCATTCCAAAGGCATCCACAAAATTTTTGAATGACAATCTCATCATTACCTACCCAAACGCACACTTCCGCTGTGACCAGAGTGTTCAAGCCTTTGTAAAATACACAAAAAAAGGGTACGCCGTCTTGATGCAGCCTACGGAGATGAACCCAGTGTGGGTGGCAAAATGTGATTGTGGATATAACCTTGAAACTAGCATACCCAATGCAAAATCAAAGGAATTGAGGTTGTTTCATAGAGGGGATAGCTTTGGGAGAGAGTCCATTATTCGAGAAATTCAAGTAGAGTCCAAATAGGTACATCAGATCTCAGATTAATATATAAATAAAATATGAAGCACATTAAACCCTAGAATATTCACTTTAGAAAAAGGGTTTGAAGCGTTGGGAAATCCAAAAGATATCGCGTGCCAAGTGAAACCCTACGTCATCTTTTCGCTCGTGTGCGCGAATACAGAGCGGAAGGAAACACGTGTGAAGTACCCAGAGGTATACCATGAGCCTCATTTTTGAGTCTGAGACCATTTTGGTCAATAAGGAATGATTTTAGGGGAATTGTCTCATTGTGGTATGGGATTAGAAATTGAACAGAAACACGATTGGACTTGATTCCAACTATATATTTCTGGCTCCACCTTTGTAGAGGTTCCATACTTTTACGATTCGATGATACATCTCATGAATGATGTAAAACGAAAGCTTTTCATCGTATGCTCCAACCAACATCTTTGAACATTTATATCCACATGTCGCTCAATATTGAAAAAGTAGTTAACTTCTACTTCGTAAGTCGTATTGTGTTTACCTTTACGAAACAGAAAAACCGGTATTACATAATAAATTTCAATCGAATAGATCCGCATGTCCTACACTTCATCGAGTACATTACATACCCTAATCTCTCACAAGGACTTATCCTATGTGATTCAAGGAACAATATTGGTGGAAAGTCTTAGTGGGGATGGTTCTACATTTTATGAGTTTCTAGAAGGCATTACAGAGAAGACACTCCCTGAAACCCTTAATGATAGAAACCTGCCCAAATCGATAAAAGAGCTTTTCTCAGGGTTTCCACAGCAAAGCTATCTCGCTGTTTGGACTATTGGAATGCTCGCAAAGTGGAATGATATCACCAATCTACGCTTATCGGATTTTGATTTGACAAGGCTACCCGATTCCATCGAACACCTGACCAACCTTACCTATCTTGACCTGAGACGAAATCAAATTTCTAGGTTACCTGAATCGTTTGGAAAAATGACCAAGCTCGAAAACCTCTGTCTACATGACAACCGTTTATCTGAGCTACCCGAAACGTGTAGAGAGCTCGTTCATCTCACAGATCTCGACGTATCTAGGAATCAGTTCTCTCAGCTTCCCGATTGGATAGGGGATTTATCCCTTCTTACAGACCTCGATTTGTCAGAACATCATGTACAGCCTTTTCCTGATTGTCTCGGAAAATTAACCAATCTTAAGAAGCTCAGGCTGAATAGGAATCATCTATCCAATATACCATCGTGTATTGAGAACCTAAAAAATCTAGAGACTCTCTGCGTACAAGGTAATCAAGTACAATTTTTGCCAGATTGGCTCTCAGATCTACCAAAGCTTCGCGCATTATATGTTACCGACAATCATCTCAGCAGTGTTCCGGATTGGGTCGTCAATTTGCGCACGGATGGTGAGTATGACGAGCTGAATTTAACGGGTAATCCCATTGAGTGTATACCCAAAGAAGCTACGGGTGTACTGCTTGATGCTAAACAGCTACACCATCTTCAAAAGCAACTTGAAAACAATCCAAATATTTTTTCTCTAAGTTTGGACTATGCCCATTTGCATACACTGCCCGTGTGGATTGGAAATCTAACACAGCTTACAGAGCTCAACCTACACGGAAATGATTTATCTATGCTACCGGATTCGATTCAAAATTTGGTCAATCTCGACAGACTATGCTTGTGGGATAATCGATTAACACACCTACCAGAGTGGATTGGAAATCTTACCAGTCTCACATCTCTTGATCTGAGTGTGAATCAATTAACCTGTCTCCCAGATTCGATAAAAAACCTCAAGAG
The DNA here is from genome assembly GCA_002683315.1 of Deltaproteobacteria bacterium. GTDB lineage: Bacteria > Myxococcota_A > UBA796 > UBA796 > UBA796. The sequence continues at coordinate 4,616 of NYTD01000057.1, forward strand.
CCTTGATTATTTGTGCTTATATTGGAATGAATTATCCTCTTTAGAAGAACAAAGAATAGAAGATATCTTCAAAGATCAACGTGTTAATATTGTGTTTGAATAAATAATATTCTTTCAATGAGGGTATTGGGGATTTATTGTGAACCAACATTTTGCATCCAATAGATTCTCAGGGTTTGAGAAAACTATTGCGAATTCGATTGGTACTTTTGTATTATGGAACAATCGGTTTTACATACGAGAGTCGTGTGTAAATCTGTTTGCGTATTTTTATGACAGTGAGATCTGATTTTTCTTAAAAAAATAATGCAGGAAGACGATCCGTTGGTTGTGTTGATCAACAAGCACAGCATTCGTCCATTATGTCCGCGGCTCTTCCGGGTTCTGTTTCCATTACGTCCCCCTTGAACCTTTCAGGTAAGCCCTCTGGAGGCAAGCTCTCTCTGTAACGGCGTTGTGCTTCTCCATCAATCTGCTCCATAATTTCTTGTGAAGAAGTTTCTTTATCGTGAAGCACAAATCCCCAGGAAAGATCCGTATTGGCGTCATCCAACCATATCGTTAACAGCTCTCCCTTTTTTACGGCAGGATGTGGAAAACCTTTGGATTGAATATCCAAACGATTGACCCGCTCTGTGTCCCCACACCAACTCCAGACTTGCCAATGAAAATTGTATATGGTCAGTGTTCCTTCTGGTATGTCTTGATCGGGTGTAATTGTTATCCGAACCGATTCGTTTTTTAGTTTTTCCTCTCGGATATCAGACCACCGTTTGTAATCCGCCTTGTATTTCTCATGGATGATCTTCCCTTGTACAACTTCTTTGTCACGTTGTATTTTATACTTCGCATAATCCTTTTTGTGCTCTTCTGTGGCATGATTCAATACTTCGTCCGATGGGAAAGAATTCTCCTCATCGATGTAGCATTCTGCACAACCACAATGGAATAATCCAAAAAGATAATCCTCAAAAATCATTGTACTCATATTCAAAGGTTGTACTCCTTTGGGATTATCATCCAAAATACAACTGGGAGTCGTAATGTCAAGTATACCCGCTGAGTACGAACCATAGTGAAACAACGGCTCTTGTACAAGACCCTTTGGCGAACGAATATTACTGCGAGCCTCATTTAGATTGCCATAACAACCGGCAATCCTCTCTATGGTCATAGACTCTTGTGTTTGTACAGAAGGAGAGTGGGCAAAGATGGGAGTAGGGATATGGTTGTTTTCTTCCGCTTGTGCATTGGAAACATAAAGAAATGTGGTAAAGATTCCAGTGATAGACATTTGTAATCCAAGTTTTAGTGTTTTTAAGATCAGTATAGAACGATCATCTATGGAATCAGACAACAAACATTATTTTTCGTTCCAAAATAGACGTGTCCAACATATCATCTCTTTTGAAGAAGAATTGCGAAGCAAATAGTACATCAAATCTGTGAAAGGTTGACATGTCTTTTTATCCTTTTTTTGTGACAAAAAAGAGAAGTGTTAGAGACAATCTTTGTAACAAAAGAAGAATTATTTCTTTCCTCCTTAATTGAGCAGAGAAACAAAAAATCATGGAAAAATAATGATATTCTTTCTCTTCTCTATGTTGTCGTTTTCAGCACGTGCTGAGAACGATAACAATGTAAACTTATCTTCAATGAAATTTATTCCGGGTAAAGGCCTGAGCATAAAAAGTAACAGTGGTGATTTCACCATGGTCACACGTCTTCGGGCACAAATTCGCTATACGTTCGATCAAAGCGGAGATGAACTCTCCCATGGTCTACAGTTAAGACGTGCTCGACTTTTATTTCAAGGCAATGCTTTTGGTAAGAACAATGGATATAAATTTGAATTGGCTGTAGCTCCAAGAGATATCGGTCTAAAATCCAGTGGAACCATATCAAAGTCTCCGCTTCTTGATTGGTATTTCAACTTTGGTCACTTTCGAGATCTCACACTTCGAATCGGTCAATACAAAGTTCCATATAGTCGTCAGCGCGTTGTCTCATCAGGAAACCTTCAAATGGTCGATCGAAGCATAGCCAATGGTGAGTTTACTTTGGATCGAGATGTCGGGCTGGATGTGCGTTCCAAAGATCTATTGGGATTGGATATGCTTCGCTACTATGCCGGTGTGTACATGGGTGAAGGACATTCTTCCTATGCAAATGGTGATTTTGGTATGATGTACCTTGCTCGTGTTGAATTCTTACCTTTGGGAATCTTTAAAGATTATTCCGAAGTGGATCTAAAAAGATACGACAAGCCCAAGCTAAGTATCGGTGTTGGATATGGTTTGGTTCAAGAGGGTAAGAAGAACAAAGGCATTATCGGCTCTGTTCCTGCAGATGGGGGAACCACAGATACACAAAACATTACTGCAGATCTATGTTTCCGCTATTCTGGGTTGAGTTTCGAAGGTGCCTATTTTTGGAGGGAAGGCTCTAGAAATCCCGGTGATGCCGTTGATGATGATGGTAATCCAATAGCGGAAGAAGCTCCGAGAAACGGGGCTGGATTTTATGCACAGGGTGGATATCTCTTTTCAAATAATATTGAGATCAGTACTCGATATGGACAAATTATTGCTGCAACAGAAAATACATCCTTGGCCTCAACATCAGAGCTAGGGTTTGGCTTGAGCCGATATATCGGAGTTCATGCAACAAAACTTCAAGGAGATATTTTCAGAACATGGACTGAAGATGGTTTCAATGATGGTGACACTCAATTTCGTGTACAAATGCAGCTTGCATACTAGGGCACTGGTACACGATTGTTGCAATCAAGTCACAACAATGTCGAAACAAAAATTCTTTCATCCTATTAGTACATCCAAAAATACTACACAATCCAAATATATAAAATGGGGATTAGACCAATGAAAATATCCGTACTTAGTTTTTTTACTTTCTTGACCGCTTGTGGTTCTGGTGGAAGTGAAGGCACGAATTCTTCAAGAACCGTTCTACAAAATAAAGGTTCTGATACGCTCGTCAATGTCGCTCAAGCGTGGGCAGAAGCGTACAAAGACGTCAACCCCAGTGTCGCGATAGCTGTAACAGGTGGTGGAAGCGGAACCGGTGTGTCTGCACTTCTTAATGGAACCGTTGATCTTGCCAATTCCAGTAGAGCGCTAAAGAAGAAGGAGATCGATCTGGCCAAAAGCAAAGGCTTCTCTCCAGTCGAAAATATCGTAGGATATGATGCCTTGGCAGTATATCTTCATCCCAGTAATCCGATTGAAGCTCTCTCCATCGAACAGCTGAAATCAATCTATGGAGAAGGAGGTACGACCAATAAATGGAGTGATTTGGGTATCAAGATACCAGGCTGTGATAGTGATGAGATTGTTCGCGTCAGTCGCCAAAACAACTCTGGAACCTATGCCTATTTCAAATCTGCGGTTCTGGGTAAAAAAGGAGAATACAAATTGGGCTCTCGAGATATGCATGGATCTAAAGATGTCGTTGATCTGGTAGAGAAAACAGCCTGTGCTATCGGATATAGTGGCTTGGCCTATGCAAATGATCATGTAAAAATGCCATGTATCAAAAAAGAAGAAAATGGCGCTTGTGTCAAACCAACCGTACAGACCGCAAGTGATAGAACATTCCCAATATCTCGCCCGTTATTTATGTATACGCGAGGAACACCGGAGGGAGCAACGAAAGAATACCTGGACTGGATCAAGAGTGATAAAGGTCAATGTATCATCTTGAAAAAAGGCTATGCACCCATATCAGAAACGAATTGCGATACATAATCCCAGCAGAGATAGTTATGACTCATTACAAAATAAGACTGGAAAACGATCTACAGACCATTCGAGATCTTCTGTCTTCAGTAGCAAATCAGGTCAATCTTTCAGTACAAAATGCCGTCAATGCCATCATGGTATTGGATAAAGATGCTCTCTATAATGTGATGCTAGAGGATCCTGAGGTCAACCGCAAAACCCGAAAACTTGATTCTCTGTGTCATAGCTTTATTGCGAGACATTTACCTGCGGCCAAGCCCCTTCGATTTGTGTCATCGGTACTTCGGTTGTCGATAGCACTCGAAAGAATTGGAGACTACTCGGTAACGCTGGCTCGTGTCGGTGTCAGGCTTGAACAGTCCCCTCCCGAGCTTATGAGGAAAGATCTACAAAAGGTCTCCAATCGATCCTGTAAAATGGTTGTTCAAGCAATCAAAGCATTTGTAGAGGAAGATGCTGCTCTTGCAAAAGAAACTGCTCGTATGTCTCGAAAAGTAGACAAGAGACATGACAAATTCTTTGAAAAGGTAAGCAAGGAGGATAATCCTGTTGTGCTTCAAGTGGTTCGTCTTCTAACCATTATGAGTAAACTTGAGAGGGTCAGTGATCAGGCCAAAAATATGTGTGAAGAAGCTCTTTTTGTAACTACGGGTGAAACCAAAGCACCAAAGTCTCCCAAAATTTTATTTGTGGATGAAAAGAACAATCTTCATAGTCAATTGGCACTGCTTTTGGCAAAGAAATCCTTCCCCGATACAGGGAAATACTTTTCTTCTGGATGGGCACCTGAAAACACAATATCTCCCCAGCTCGAAGAGGCCTTGGAGATGTTTGGACTTGAACTTGAATCATTCTCAACAACAGAAGTTCAACCTTTTCGTCAGGCGATGGCTGAGTACAATGTCATTGTCGTAATCAATGGTGGGCCAAACCCTCCGCTTTCCACCATTCCTTTTCATTCGATTTTACTTCAATGGAATTTTGATGAAAATATGGCAATCGAAGATCTAGCCAGAATTTTGGCGACCAAGATTACTGAACTAATGACCAAATTATGCGGAACAGAAGCAAGCTAATGACACCCAAACCTTTAAAAAACACGTCAGATACTCTGGATTTTGCTTGGTACCTTGACAAAGCAGTAGAAAAGCTTGTCTTTTTGGGTGGGATATCAGGCATCATTTTTATTGTTGGGATTTTTATCTTTGTATTCAAGGAAGGTCTGGGGTTTATTATTGCCAATATGGATATCGCGGAGTTCTTTGGAAATCCAGCATGGCGTCCAACCTCTGATGAGCCTACATATGGAGCTTTGGCATTGATTGCAGGTACAGCCAGTGTCACTGGATTGGCAGTATTGACTGCCGTTCCATTTTCAATAGGTTCAGCCATTTACATTTCTGAATTTTCAACTGGGCGGACGCAAGAGTTTTTAAAGATTCTCATTGAATTACTTGCGGCCATCCCCTCCGTTGTCTGGGGCTTTATTGGTTTATCAATCATGAATCCTTTGATCATTGATCTCTTCAATGTTCCCATCGGGCTAAATGTATTAAATGCCGGTGTCATACTTGGGCTCATGGCTGCCCCCATTATGACCACTATCGCAGAAGATGCATTAAAAGCAGTTCCTGATCAATATAGGGAAGCGGCTGAAGCATTGGGAGCCACAAAGTGGCAAGTCACCTTCAACGTTGTTTTGCCTGCGGCAAAAAAAGGTCTGATGTCTGCCGTTTTACTCGGTGTTGGACGTGGTTTTGGTGAAACCATGGCTGTCTTAATGGCGAGTGGACACTCCATTCATCTCCCGACAAGTCCTTTTGATTCTGTACGAGCGCTAACCGCAACAATTGCAGCAGAACTGGGTGAAACAGCGATTGGTTCAGAACATTATCGAGCATTGTTCACCTTGGGTATTCTGTTGTTTATTGTAACCTTTTTTATCAATCTTACAGCTGACATCATTGTTCGTGGTAAAGGAGATCGCTAATCATGTTTGAAGCTACTGAGATCAACATTCGAAATAAACGTATAGGAAAAGGAATTAAGTTCTCTTTTCTGTTGATGACTGTACTACTTGCAACTCCGGTTCTGATTATCCTTGCTGTATTGATCCAAAAAGGAGGACCCATGATTTCTTGGGACTTTCTTTTTTCTGATCCGACCAATGGAATGACTGCGGGTGGAATTTTTCCTGCATTAATCGGTACCATCTCACTGGTGATCGTGGCACTCATCGCCTCTGTTCCTGTCGGTGTCGCAGCGGCGATCTACTTAAGTGAATATGCCAAAGACAACTGGCTGACTCGTATCATCAATCTTGCCATCATCAATCTGGCAGGTGTCCCTTCCATTGTCCATGCACTGTTTGGGGTTGGAGCCTTTGTGCTGTTTTTTAAATTTGGAACAAGTATTCTTGCAGCAAGCTTCACATTGGCTGTTATGACACTTCCTGTAGTCATTGTTGCAACCAGAGAGTCTCTTCAAGCAGTTCCCTATGCTTTTCGTGAAGCATGCTGGAATATGGGAGCAACACGTTGGCAAACAATTTACAAAGTAGTTCTTCCCAATGCGATTAGCGGTATTCTGACGGGTGTCATCTTGGAGGTTTCAAGAACAGCGGGAGAAACAGCACCCATCATGTTCACTGGTGCTGCATTCTTTCTACCTTTTCTACCACAGTCAGTATTCGATCAAAGCATGGCGTTGTCCTTGCATCTTTTTGTGGTGAGCACCCAAGTTCCCAATGTTCCTGAAGAGCTCCCCTATGGTGTTGCATTGGTCTTGATAGGTATTGTATTATTGATGAACTCAATATCCATCGCCTTTCGATTCTATCTAAGAGGAAAGAAGAAATGGTAGAATCCAACGAAAAATCGGATAAAACCCCAAAACTCTCGATAAAGGATCTATCCATCTTCTATGGAAAAGAAAAGGTCCTCTCCAATGTAAGTTTTGATATTTTCGAAAATGAGATATTTGGCATTATTGGTCCTGCAAATAGTGGGAAGACATCTTTTTTACGCATCCTCAATCGAATGGATACCTTTGTACCCGAGATGAGATTTGAAGGAGAGGTTGTATTTGATGGTAAAAATATCATGGAATGGCGGAACCTCTATGCACTACGAAGGAGTATTGGTGTGGTTTTTCCATTACCTGTAGGTCTTCCAATGAGTATCTATGAAAATGTTGCCTTATCTCCACGATTACGAGGAATACGGAGCAAAGGAGAGTTGGATTCGATTGTTGAGCGTTGCTTGAGACGAGCGGCATTATGGGATGAAGTGAAAGATCGCCTAAATGTTCTGGGGAGTCTACTATCTGGTGGTCAACAACAACGTCTTACCATTGCACGAGCACTCTCTCAAGAGCCCAAGATGCTGCTTTTGGATGAATTCTCAATTGCAGTAGATCCTGTAACGACAATGAAGATCGAAGATGCATTAAAAGATCTTCGAAATGAAATGACCATTATTCTTGTAACCAATCTTGTTCAACAAGCTCGACGATTGGCAAACCGTACAGCATTCTTCTTAATGGGTGAATTCATCGAAGAAGGTAATACAGAAGACTTCTTTACTGGTAATGTACAAGACCCTCGAACGAGACAATATGTACAAGGTCGATTCGGATGAAAGATATAGCAGTACAAACGAAAAATTTTAATCTGTGGTATGGTGATTTTCAGGCGCTCTTCGATATTAATTTATCGATAAAACAAGGTCTCATTACCTCTATGATAGGGCCTTCGGGCTGTGGGAAATCAACTCTTTTGCGCAGTATGAATCGTATCATCGACCGACTCGATTATGTCCGAACCACTGGAGAAATTCATATTCTACAGCATGATATCTTTGATCCCAAAGTCGAACTGGTTCAGCTGCGAAAACAAGTCGGTATGGTTTTTCAGCGTCCCAATCCTCTCCCGCTATCCATCCGTGAGAATATCTTATTTGGACATCGGATTCATGCAGGAGGAAAGAAATCCACAAAGAATGAGGAGGATGAAATTGTAGAGAAGTCACTAAAGACCGTCCTTTTATGGGAAAAAACCAAAGATCGACTCGGTAACTCTGCAACCAATCTGTCTCTCGAAGAGCAACAAAAACTCTGTATCGCTCGGTTGCTACCTTTAAAACCCACTGTTTTACTGATGGACGAACCTTGTTCAGCCCTTGACCCCAAAGGTACGGAAGCGGTTGAAGAATTAATATGGACCCTTCGCGGAGAATATACCATCATTATGGTGACGCATAATATGGCCCAAGCAAGACGAGCCAGTGATGAATGTATCTTTATGCTGATGGGAGAATTGATGGAACATTCTCCTACAACTGATATGTTTGTAACTCCCAAGCATGAAAAAACAGCCGCCTATATTGAAGGGAGATACGGCTGAATACTCTATAGAATACATCTGTGCGTTGTACAAATAGAAATACGGCATGTTCTATCTCTCTTAAGATGATATCTGTTGAGAAAAGAGTTGTGAGCGAAGAGATTGGTGTGATGGGATAGACTTGTACATACTGTAGTTGTATGATTCGATTTCGAACTTTTTTTGCGATCGGTATACCAGCGAAGAAGATTGTACGAGTTATGGGGATGAATCTACAGAGGTTGGTTTTTACGAGACCACCATGAGACTTTTTGTGAGGGATATGAGCCAAAAAGAGCTGATGGGCCATTTGTGCTTTTGGTGGAATTACCCTAATGTTGCTTTTGTGTTGGAGTATTTCTTCGATTGATTCTTACAGGTAAGAGAAATGTTGGTCAGAATCGACTGGTTGGATGATTTTGAGATATGAAAAAATTGGATTTGGGTTTGTTTTCCGTTTTATCTCTTATTTCTAATATTTTTGTATTATGATGTTTTTCGCATACGAAAATTTAGTGGATGGTTATGTATCCATGCACGATTTCATTTTTACTTAGGATTTTTATGATTTATCTTCTCATATTTGGATGTACCATAGAGGTCTCTGTTTTGGATACTGGTTGTTGTTGTGTAACCGGAGAAGAAGATAGTGCTCCGGATACCGATACGAATACGGATACCAGTAGTGATTCGCCGTGTACAGATTTTGAAGCACCTGCTGCAAACGATGATGTATCTATTGTTTCTGACTGTGTATCAGAACCTGCTCCCATTACTTTTTCTCCTGAAGTGGAATGGGTGTGGGCACCAACCGATAGTGAACATCTATATAATCATGTTCTTGTGACACCGATGATCGGTCCTTTATCCGACAGCAATGGTGATGGATTAATAGATGCGAAGGATTCCCCAAATGTGGTGTTCACAGCCTACGAAAACCCACAAGGTACACGGCATGAGGGAGCTTTGGTTATTTTAGATGGTACAACGGGTTCTGAGCAAGCCTATTACACCAGCATAACAGATAGCAATGGTACGACATACCAACCTCCTTCACGAGGAGGAATTGCTCTTGGTGATATCGATGCAGATGGTATCCCTGAGATATGTCTACCCACATTGACAGCTCCTCTTATTTGTCTTCATCATGATGGTACAGTAGTGCTGGTCGGAGACTCTCCTTCTGGTGCGATTGATGTCTTGGAGCTACAGGAAGGCTTTCCAACCATCGGTGATATGGATGGTGATGGTATGGCAGAAATCGCAATCGGACGTGTGATTTGGGATCATACAGGAACAATTGTAGGAGAGGGGGAATATAGCCATGGAGGCTGGGTAAGACCAGGTCATAGTCTTGGTGAGTGGTGGGAAGGAAATTCCGTAATGTATGATATGGATGGCGATGGTCATCTTGAGCTGGTTGCCGGTAATGTTGTTTATGAGCGAGATGGTTCTCCTCTTTGGCTCAATGAAGATGTAGAAAATGGTTACTCAGCTGTAGCAGACATCGACTTGGATGGGGACCCCGATGTGGTGACTTCTGGAATGGGATGGGCGTATATCATGGATGGTGGCAGTGGGGCATTGTTGGCTGATTTTGAGCTATATGGTTGTGATCATAACTTGGTTCCTTCATGGGGGGTGCCTTCTGGTTGTGGAAGCCCTACGATTGCAGATTTTGATGCTGATGGAGAGCCCGAAATAGGTATTGCTGGTGATACGCACTATACCGTATATGACAATTCAACGGGCAATTGGATTGCATTATGGAGCAATGAGATACAGGATCATTCTTCAGGACGTACAGGGGCATCGGTATTTGATTTTGAAGCTGATGGAGAGGCTGAAGTGGTTTTCTCAGATGAGAATGCCTTGCATGTCTGGACGGGCTCTATTGGAGCCGATCGATTGGGCGCAGCCAATTTTGATGCGCAGGATCAAAACAGTGGTACTGCAGTCGAGTTTCCTTCTCTTGCAGATGTTGATGGAGATGGGTCAACAGAGATTCTTTTGGCGAGCAATCATCTATTGGAAAGTGGTGGTTGGTTTGGGGTTCGTTGTATTGGGAGCGGAACGGGCCCCGAATGGGCAGGTAGCCGACCTGTTTGGAATCAACATACCTATCACATTACAAATGTAGGAGACGACCTTTCGATTCCCACAACAGTTTCTCCCAATTATCAAAGTTACAACAATTTTAGAACCCAAGATCAGGGTACGCGTCCGGCAAATTGGTTGCCCGATGTAATCGTCTCAAATGTCGAATATTGTGCCAATTGTGAGATTGATAAGGCTACTTTTTATGTGGTGGTTGATAATCAAGGTCTAGATGAGGCTACAGGGGTAGACATGGTGATTTCAGATGCACTTGTCGGTGAACTCATAAGAGAAACGGTAAGTTTGCAACCCCAAGAAAGTCAATTGCTTGGTCCATATCTTGTCGATATCAATGATTGGATGGATGCGATTACTGTGTATGTCGATATCGATAATTCAGAGGAAGAATGCGACGAAAATAATAATTTTTGGGAGGTTGGTACGGTTATATGTGACTAGAGAAAGAGCTTCAGGTTCTTTCTTATGCATAAGAAATCGATTGAATTGCCCCTTTTAATTTCAGTATTTAGAATTCGTTTTGATAATTAGGATTTTTGGGGGGAGCGAGGTGTCTACCTTGAATAAGTGATATGCCGATAGAAGAAATAAGGGCAGCAGCTGCGAAACAATAGACTCCGATACCAGTATGAAATTGAAAAGCAAATCGATCAGCGCGAAAGTATACCATGAGTAAACCGACAACGAAAACATCTGTCATAGACCATCGACTAGAGCTTTTGAGAAGTTCATACCATTTGGGTTTATGATTTTGAATAGATAACAGTAATAACAATCCAACTTTTGAAAGTGGAAAAAGAACAGAGAATGTAGCTATGAGAGCCCCAAGAAAAACATGTCCGTCAGCAAAGAGAAGTCTGATGATTCCCAAGATCCATTGGTCTCCCAGTGGAATATGAAGTTTCCCTGCTACTTTCCATTTTAAACAATTATCAATAGGTCGTGAAACAGTACAACAAGATGATATTGGTTTTTGATGTAGTTTTTCATGCAGGATGCACGAGCCCCAATCTAGCTTTCCTTCAGGTGTCAGGATAGGACCGAGTATTTTATCTAGGCTCTGATATGTGTATGTACGAACAACTTCTTCATTTTTACAGACACTATTTTGGAGTAGTTTTTGAAGTAATGCAGTTGTTATACTCGTGCTTCCAATGTTTTCGATAATCTTTTGACATGGATTGTTTAGTGTTTGTGTTGTTTGTTTCATTTCTTCTGAAGGAAATCCAAAATCACTACAAACAAAGGGTTGTGAAAAAGCTGCGATAAAAAGACCGGTAGAGATCAAGGCAGTCAATATTCCTGTTTTGTGAACGTTTTTCATTTTTCAATCTTCAAAAAACTTTTTAGCGATAGATATTCGATGGATTTACATATAGCGATTGAAATGATGAAGGCATATCCTGACATTCCCAAAGATATATATATTGAGATAGAAGGGCCCTTAATGGATGTAATGAGTAGAGAAAGAGCCAATACATCAAGCATACTCCAAGAAGAGATGAATTTTAGAGAGTAGTATCCCTTAGAATCTGGTTTGATGACAAAACGTAATAGAACAACGGCATAAAGAAGTGGTAGTAGGATGACGAAAACAATAAGTAATACCCCGATCAATATATCATTTTGAAGTGTTCTTTGTATCATCATAATCAATGATTGGTCTCCAACAGGTATCTGAGCCCTATCCGCTGTCCAGCTAGAAAAACAACGTAAAAACCCCTCGGGTCCTGTATGCGTACTCACACATGAGCTCCAACTCGTTTGCTCTTTTTGGAGTGTGAAAGAGCCCAGTACGTGATCTAATATTTGATTGGAAAAGAAAACCAAACTCTCTTCTGCGTACTCAGTGCAAAGTGTGGCGGTGTGTACATCAAGATCTTCCAATATTGAGCATGGAGATTTTGTTACTTCATATGCTTTGTCGGTGGGGGAAGTATGAGGTAAAAGAAAATCTGTTGTTGTAAAAGTCGGACCCAAAAAAGAAAACAGAAGCAGTACAATTGCTGAAATTATGAAAACAGGCAGAGATCTCATTTTTATGGAAACGCAAAAATAGTAAACAATTTGATAACTGATTTTTAACACTTTTAAAATATAAAAACAAGAGTGGGTAAACAATTTACATTGTAAATTTACACATAAATTAATTTAAGCAGAAAAAATGTATAAATCGTATATTTTTACAATAGATCAAACCATTTCAAACGGATAGCGAATCTGACCCTAATATTTTAAATTTCGACCACCGTGATATATTTTGTGTATGATTTGTACCGATTCGTAGTGATAGACTATTTTTTTAGTGGGATGGTGTACACGGATTTTGCTTGTGATTTCGATTGATTCTTAGATTTAAATTCAAATAATATGGAAATACATTTAACAATTTTGTCCGGTGTTCATGAATTACGATTGGTATGACTGAAGTTGGTCCAATAACGATAAGGTTTTTATACCAATGCAATAGCATCAGATTGAAAACCAGTATTTCTTATCTTCGTCCCACTCCATTCGACTAACGTTAACTTTTACCAACTCTCCGTTGCGTTCAAAAGTAGCAATGAGACCAGCATAGCGAATGATCTCTAATTTTTTGATTTCGTACGCTGTATTCTGCACCAAGACACGTTCTCCGATAGTGACTGTATACCCATGTCCATTTGTAAAGAATTCAGAGGGGTTGATTTCCGCTAAGGTCCGCGTTGCGGTATCGTAGCTGAATATTCTGCGTTTATCCCAGTGTTTTTTAGATATCTTGTTCCAATCGTTCGTGGACGAAAGATGCCTGTTCATTTGTGGGAATTTTTGTTTGAAGAAGTAATCTCGTCTAATAAGACCATCACTCTTGGGCGTCCACATAATATAGTCAGGGAACCAAATCTCGTTGTTAATAAAGATACATTCGAATGTATTCTTGTCGCGAATCATGAAATTCTCTCCTAAATCTCAAAATCTAAATTGGATACTTATTATGTATTACAATTACCATGTTGTAATCACAAATATTGCGAACGTAAACCAAATCTCGCAGCAAGAAATCTCTCCGATATTACAGTAAGTTCAACATTCCTAAAAAGCACGTTGTGCTCAACGGTTTGACTCAAGGGCAATAAATCCAGGGCTTGCAACAAGGTGACTTTCTGAAAACAGCTGAGCCCCCGAAATCACAGTGTTGAAAGAATCACGATCTATGGGTGTATCGACAGAATGGTGGATTGCGAGACGAATATCGCTCATGCCATCGATATTTGTGGTTACAAAAGTAAAAAAAAGCTCTTGTTCAAAGCTATAATGCCCAGCTGGTACTCCTCCACCTCCTCTTGTTAATATACCATCATCTAAGGTGCTCAAGGGCTGATACGTCCCGCGAAGGGCTGGACTAAAAAAAGCCTGTATATTCTGTCCTCTCGAGACATATTGATAATATCCATTGGGTCCACGAAAAATATCAGGGTCTGCAGCAATCCTTTGGGATTCGGAAAGTTGGATTTCAATTCTTACTCCATCATCTACGGAATACACAGAGCCTTGTGAACCAGAAATCTCTGTAGCACTCAGAAAGTATTTGCTGCAATTGAGATTTCCGAGAGGACAGGTTGCAGGATTGAGTCCCTCTTGCGCTTCCATAAAAAACAATACTATATTATTTTCATCATCGATAAATAAGCTAGGGTCAACATGTATAATTTGTTCTCCGTCTTGATTGAGTATCTGTGGATATACGGTAGCCAGCCATTCACCCGTTTGTAGATCTAATCTCCTTAGTTCAGGCAAGGCAAAAATATATAATATCTCATCTCGAATAATTATATCAGGGACAGAGCTATCAAAGCTTGGTATTTCAGTCAACAACTCCCAACTGTAGGCATCTTTGGACCCAGCAACATGTACCGTATGTTCACTGGGATTACCACAATCATTGACCAAGATATCACAGCTGTGAAAGGTCATCAGATAAGAATAATCAAATTGTACGACATAATCGGTCATCTCAAATTCGGTATCTTCTTGTTTTTTCGTTGCAGTATCATAGCTTGATGTGCATGCACATAAGAAAAGAACAATCATCTATAAAATCTTTTTTTGTGTATTTTTAAGACAGCTTAGCATTTTACTCAATATTGGACAATGTCAAGGCTAGAAAGATGTTGACATCAGTATCCAAAGACGCATCGTATTGGTTTGTATCTATGAAAAAGATGAGTCCGTCGATTTACGAACAGCCTTGTACGCATCCTTGATTGGCAATCCTGCATTCAAGTTTCCACTCAAACAATATTCTATGTTTGGAGACATCAGCAACATGGAACAGATTCGATAAATGTGTAATGAGTCATACTGTTTTCTCATAACTCCCAATAAAAGAGTTTTACCTTTGTAGTTCGCTATTTTTTGGAAAATAGATTCTTTGGTCGTAATTGTACGCCTTTTCCTTTTGGTTTTTTATGTATGTATATCATCGATATAATGAAAAAACTAATATGGATAGAAATTCTAGAGTTTTACTTTTCAGATAGTTCATTCCATCTTATTTTTCTTTTTTTCCCCTCGTGGATGTAGATTTTCTTCCATTTCGGAGAAATCGTCTGCTCCGACTAAGTCTAAGATGGCTTCATTGCGTTCTTTGGCAATTTGTTGAAAATACGGTCGGACTCCATCTCTGTTTATGGTGCCGTTTTTCAACAGCACATGAACTTCGACTCGGCCATGTACATAGTCCGTCATAATGTCCATCATTGAATTTTGGATGTCTTTCGACCAGTTAA
>NYTD01000058.1 GCA_002683315.1 Deltaproteobacteria bacterium
ATACATTTTAGCTATTCATATCATGGGCTTAGGATTATTGCAGTATTCATAAACAAGATAATCCACAACGATGACATTATATCTTGGTATTCTCCATATAAAAGCATCATTATGATAGATATGGAATCACAATCACCTCTATTTTTTCCCGTACAATTATGTTTCTACTCCTATTTATTCTTTGGGGCTGTCATCAAAAAGACCCCGATCCAGTTGTTTCACCCAAAATACAGCCAGAACCCATACAGGAGGAACTTCCTCCACCTCCCCCAAAACCAACTTCGGCACTACTACCGATTGATCCTTGGGCGATTCATCCCTCACTCGCTCATCTGAAAGATCTCCTTCATACACAGCAATGGAATGATCTTATCGAATACTCTGATCAGCTATCCAATGAAGAATACAAAGCGATATTGCAAACGTGGTCATACAAGCAACTCAATGAAATTGAGAAATCGCTTCCATATCTTGATGTATTGAAAAATACCACGCTTATCCCACCAGATCTACGAGACTATCTTGCTGCAGAAATTTTGCTATCCAATCAAAAAAATGAAGATGCATATCTCCTACTCAAAAAAGTTGAGACATCAAGCCCATGGTATGGACAAGCTCAAACTCTTCTACTGTCATCTCTTCCTCCATCACAAAAATACGCGGAATTACTTAAGAAACTCCCACAAACTCCTCCACAACAACTTAATTCTATACTTGTTCAGCTTCTGCGCAGTGCACAAACATCTGATCAGCGTTTTTATATCCTCAAGCAAATCTTTATAAGACTTCCCAAAACACCACTGGCAATTGAAACCAATCCAGATCTCAAAAAGATGCTTCGAAAAAAAGGGTACATCATCACACAAAAAGATAGAGCCGTGCGAGCAGAATCTCTTATGCGAGACAATCTATTTGTAGCACTGACCAAAGAATATAAGAAGCATGTTTCATATGGATCTGCAAATGAAAGCATGTGTCGTATCTGGTATGCGTATGGTCGTTCATTATTCAAAGTAAACAAAGTAACTGCCGCACAAAAACCTCTTCTTCGTGTTGCTACAAAATGCAAAGGTATTCGCGATGATCTCGGAGCAAAAGCCTATTATATCGCAGCAAAAGGACTGGATAGAAAAAAAGACTACGAAGGATCTGCGAATCTTTTTGCTTCCATACCAGAACATTATCCTACACATAGTATGGCAGATGATGGATACCTCCTTGCTGGTATCGGATGGCAGAACATAGACAAACTTGCTCAAGCCCTACCATTATGGTCAAAACAAATTGAATCTTTTCCAGATGGCGACATGATTTTTGAGGGCTACTGGAGACTTGCTTGGGGTCTATACTTGCAAGGCAATACTGCCAAAGCAATATATTGGAGTAATCGTTCCTATCAAGAATCTCTGAAAGGAGATATTACACATGCCATGGCGCTTCGATACTGGGGAGCACGGTGGAAAATTTATCCTGACCACAATAACCCCACAGTAGAAACCACTGATAATGCTTCAAAAGAGAAAGGTATTCAGGAATTACTCTTGATCTGTACCACCGAGCCCACGCATTTTTATGCCCTTTTATCGGCACAACTTCTCTATGAGCTCGCACCCCAAAAATTACGCAACTCCAAACCTCCTGCTTGGCTTTCTGAATCGAAGTCTAAAAAATGGACTGTCCCTATTTCCTATGTTGAAACCAAAGCATTTCTTCGAACCAAGCAACTTGCTGAAATCGGCCTCGTTACACTTGCCATACAAGAATCCAAAAATCTACCCCAAAAGACAGCCACAGACTTTGCTCTATTGGCGATATTAGAGAGCAAGATTGATCCCATAATCGCACATGATCGATTTCATAAGATTCTCAATCGATTTGCTCCCAGCCAATTTGTAGCAAATCATCTCAATATTTTGGATGTTGGTTATCCGCAAACATATTGGACAACCGTTCAAACGGTCACGAAAGAATATCGATTTAACCCTAGGATATTTCATGCTCTGGTTCGGGAAGAATCAAGCTTTAACCCCAAAATAGTATCATGGGCTGGAGCCAAGGGACTATCACAACTTATGCCTGCTACTGCAAAACAAGTGGCTGGATGGATGAATATCTCTTTGAAAAAAAATGCCATATTTGATGCCAAAACGAATCTAAAAATTGGCTCACGATATCTTAACCACCTTCATGAATACTTTCACGACAACAGCTTTATGGCTGTTGGTTCGTACAACGCAGGTTCGGGAAATATGAATAAATGGTACGCAAAATTTGGCCCAACACCTGTAGATCATCTCATAGAGCAAATTCCTATCCGAGAAACACGAGGATATATCAAAAGAGTGTTGGGAACGTTTCAGCTATATTCCACAAGAAATGAGCAAAATTTATCATATCCTGATTGGTCTCGATTTAATTCACGGGCACAGCCGTAAATGCTGTTGTACATTATCTTTTTCATATGTGCACTCGCACAAGAGACTTCTGTTTGGATAGGTTCACTGGAAATTCATGTACAATCCGATGGTGGAAGTTTTGTGATGAAAGGCTATACCGATCGAACAACATGGGTTCCATTGCCAGGAGAATCAGGAACATGGCCCTATTCTGTACGGAACCAAGAAGAGAATCTATTGGTTATTGACCAAGATGGTATCCCTCATGCTCACCTCAAAGAGGGAGTACATGAGATTACTGGAATTTTTTCTTGGTCTGATATTCCCACTCATATCAAAACTCCAACCAATATTGGTGTCATATCCGCGACATCCAATAATCAAATAATACCTGTCTATCGTTCTCCAAATAGGATATGGCTATCTCCTGAAGATATCCCCGTACAATCACATAGCATTCAGATATTAGAACATGATGATCATATAGAGTACAGCATTCATAGCCAAGGAATAGAGCAACCAATACAAATTCCCATATCTCTATCTCCCAAACAAAAGCTTCTCGCAATTGAAACAAGCATGCCATACTGGCTTAAAAACAACATCCTACATATGTACCTTCCTCAGGGTATGCATACTGTCAAAATATCACTTCAGATAGACGCTAAAACAAGCCCTATTCCTAAAAGTTCAATCACACTCAATCGAAATATTAGAGCCGAGACAGACTTCCTTGTAATTACAGATACATGGCACGGACATCGCGAAGAGAGCATCCTTTTGTACACCGAAAACAATCATCACCTTTGCAAAGGAGATCAAAGCATATCTATTACACTCTCGCAGCCACAATCTTCTCCCATCGCTCCTCTTATGACACTACAGAATATAAAGGACTACACTGTTCAAATGCAACATCCAGGAGATATACGTGCTTTTGAACAATGGCCATTGGCTTCATTGGGTCTATGGATATTGTGTGCACTCATGCTATGGAAAAATGAACACTTTCAAAAAAGACGCCTTCTTCTTTTATCGGCATTGTTGTGTGTGGTGCTCTCTCCCATTGCCTTGATTTTTTGTATATGCTGGATTGCTTCCAAAAAATCATTTTCCTCAGACTCAGATGAATCGTTACAGATTCGTACAATCGCCGTATTTGCCATTTTTGCGGGGATCATCATGCACAGTATCTCTCCATCTACAATGCATACCATAGAATTAAGACAGATCACACCCAATCTATATTGGATAGACAGTGCAACCATCTGTACTTTGGCCACAGCTTCCATGGCTATCTTTGCGTTTGTAGCATACAAAAATATAAAAAACTCTATTCTAATCGCATTTTTTATCGGTATTTTCCCACAAAACTCTCTTGCTGAAAGTGGATTCCCATTATGCTCAATCCAACTAGAAGATGATTCCATCATCATTTCAGGAGAGGTTCATTTATCCCAAAAAGGAGAATGGAGTGCACCAGGTCCCATTGGAAGTATCAACATACAAAAAGTCATTGTTGATGGTACAATTTTTCACTCTTTTCGAGTCAATCAGGAACACTATGTATCCTTATTTTTACCGCAAGGTATTAGTGAATTTGAAATTCATGGAACATACAACAGTCCATTTGGGCTTCAATTTCCACAACAACCAGCTCGCCTAGACTTTTTTTCAAAAACCCATCAAATCGAAGGATTAAACGAAGACCATAGTCCTCAAAAAACCTTATTTTTTTGGAAAGACACCAGTCCTGATATCATCGTTCAAAAACCCACACTCGTCATGCAAGTACAAGTGGAAGCCCAAAAAACATCGATACAATCTACCATAATCAATCATAGTGGTACAAAGACCTACCATTTACCGATCTGGTCAGACCAGTCAAAAGAAATCATCACAACATCAAGCCAACAAGTTTTTCCTGCAACGGACAGTCACAGATGGAATGATCTATTATCCACTCCATCTACACTATCATTCGTTCCGTCATCAGATCAATACAATATCAAGACATATATACATTGCAGTACAGATATCCTTTGTACCCACCAAAAATCAATCTGGAATCATTCAAACATATTGCTTCCCAATCAATCTATAGACATACGACCAATATCAAGACCGACTCAAAACACATGGTTCCTGAAAAGCAATCATGAATTAACCTCTTCCTTGAGCTTGTGGAGTACCCCAAAAGAAATCTCCAGTAGCTCATATATAATCAATCATCATCCTCGGACCATCTTCTTTCGTTTGCATATTCTATATCTCGCCCTGACCCTTCTTATTTGTTTTTCATCTGCGTTTATTCTTGCAAAACATGCCCGCTCTCCGCTCAATATTATGGAGTGGCTCTGGATACTGTTGGGTGCAAGCTTTATCCATCCTCTTGCTGTTCCTTTTTGTATATTAAGCTTTCTCGCACTCCATAATGTGTGGATGAAATACTTGTCTATCTTTGCTATAGGATATGTTTCTTATACGACCACATTTGGACTCTCTTCTTGGAAAGCAAATGAGAATGTCGTTGCAGTTGATGAATCATTTTTATACCAAATGCTTGGTATTTGGCTACTCGGAGTCTTCTTCTTTCTCCATGGTTTCCAACTGTCGCAGCAAACGGTGAAAATTGGGAGAAGCCAGACCTGATAGTTGAGCTGCTTTTGATTTATTACCTTGTGCACATGCTATTTTATGATGAAGATAAGAAGACAAAAACATTTTTTTATTGTACTTTTGTGCTTGCGTATATTCCCAATCAAGCCAATGTTTTGGTTCTGGTTTTTCCTCCATAAGATTCTGAGCAAAGATCATATCTGGCCTAATAATCTGACTCTCTTTCGCCAAAACGACAGCTCTTTGAATCTCTCGTTCTAGCTCACGAACATTATTCTCTTCCCATGAATATTTCTCTAATTTTCTCAATGCTTCTTGTGAAATCGATTGTACATTCCGCGCACACAGTCGATTGTACTTTTCAATAAATGTATATGCAAGCAACTTTATATCATCCTTTCGATCTCGCAAAGGAGGAACAAAAATCTCTTGCGCACTAATACGAAAATATAAATCTTTTCGAAAACGACCTTCCTTAACAGCTGTACGCATGTTTACGTGCGTTGCACAAATCACTCGTGCTTGAAACGGAATCGTTTGTGTAGAGCCTACAGGTCGAAACGTCTTTTGTTCAAGCAAACGTAATAATTTGGGCTGAAGACGAAGCGGTAGATCTCCTATTTCATCCAAGAACAATGTTCCTTTTCCTGCTTGCGCACAAAGTCCTGCCTTTTTTGTATATGCACCCGTAAACGCTCCCTTTTCATGACCAAAAAGTTCTGACTCAAAGAGATCAGGCTGAATCGCAACACAATTAATAGCCAAAAAAGGAGATTTTTTTTGAGGCGACTCATCATGAATAGCCCGTGCTACCAGTTCTTTTCCAACTCCGCTCTCTCCTGATATAAGAGTTGACACCTTTAAAGGAGCGATTAAACGAATCATATCCATAACAGATCGAACAGAAGGAGTATTTCCCTTAATTGCTGACAACCCTTCTACGGATTTGTGCTGTTGAAGATTTTGCATATGAGAGCGCTGCTCTTCTCGCATTTGTGTTCGCTCCCAAATAGAAACAGCTTGCGTACACACTCCGAGAAAACGAGGCCAGTCTCGAATCGGACGAGTGAAACAATCAAATGCTCCTGCCTCTAATATACGAATCACATCACTCGCCCGGTCTTGTACTGTTAGTGCAATACAAATTGTCTGAGGAGCCTGCTTTAATATCGTTCTAATGAGTTGCGCTCCTTGATTATCTCCTCGATCCATAGACAAAAGAACCATTGCAATGTACTGGGTATTCAAGACATTCAATATTTCTTTCTCTGTCCGAACATGCTGAGTTTTAAATCCTTTTTTTTGTAAGATAGAAATAAAACCACGAGCTGTTCGTTCGTCTTCCTCAACAATGAGTATATGTGGAAGCATTTTCATAAGACACCAAATTCAATCATACATCACTCGTGTACCGAGTTATATTAGCAACATTCCTTTCCCCCACTGTTCCCTTATGTCTTTTTCTTTATTCGATCAAGCCCAACGAACCAGCATATTCATCATGAATACTGTAGAGCAGCAGCTTCATATCAACATGACTCAGCAGGACATTCATCAATGCATCATTGAAACTGCAAAGAAAAATGGAAGCACTGGATGGCTACGACCACCACTGGTTCGTATATCGACCAAAACAGGTATCCAAAGACTACAAAAAGGAAATATCCTACAGATTCATATCCAACCCGTTTTTGAAAATGTTTTCGGTTCAGTGGGGAAGACGATCTCATTTCAAACCGAACCAGATCATATTGTAGAGCAGGCCAAAGAATTATGTTTGGCCACATGCACTTTTGCCAATCGCAGAAAATGTATCGGAGAACTTTTTGTTTTCGCTCACTCGTGGTGTACCAATCATCGCGTGGAGTTAGAGCACAAAAAAAATATCGGACATCGCTGCTTTTCAAAAGAAGAATCTTCATGGTTTTGGCCATACTCAGCAAGAGCATTGAGTATTTTACGTCGTCATCAGGTACAATGGTTCAATCCTCGAAGAATGGAAGGAATTTTTGCTATTCATCCATTTATTGAACGATACGAACTTTTTGCTGGGTTTGCAGAGATGATCTACGTGAGTGAAGAGAAACGTGTTTTGATCGGTCGAGATTCTTTTGATGAATTGGGACGCTAATATGCGTATTGCACACCTCACCGATCTCCACTTTCAAACCCCTCCCACACTAAGAGAAATGTTTCATCCAAAACGATGGATCGGAAGTACAAATTTATACATATTGGGTAGACATCGTAAATTTTCACTCTCCACACAACGAGGAGCTATTACTGCCGCAAGTGCACAAAAACCAGATCTATTCCTAATGACAGGCGACATAACTGCCCAGGCGCTACATGCGGAGTGTTCTCTAGCTCAAAAAGAGCTACAACCACTTATAGCCAACATTCCATCGTTTCTTATCTATGGAAACCATGACATATATACCAGTAATCTGCCCAATAAATCGCTGAAACAATTACTTGGACAATGGTTACCTCCAAAAAACCCATATCTATTTCGACATGAATCCATTGCTGTTTTGTATATTGAAACCTGTCGTATCGATTGGCTTTCTCGAGGATGGGTTGACCCTCAAGCACTCAATAAAGCAAAGCAACTGCTCGAACAATCCGATGCTCGTTTCACCATACTTTGTATTCACTACCCTGTTGTAAATCGTAGAGGTCAGCCGTACGGACCTGCCCAAAGAGCCATTAGAAATGGAAGTATATTCGAAGAATGGCTAAAAAAGGCTCCAATTGACATGATCTTACATGGTCACGAACATCACGGTTACCAAGTCAATATCCAAACAGGAAAAGGAATGATTCCCAACATCAATCCTGGAAGTTCTGGATATGCTCGTGATGAAAAAATGGATAGAAGAGCACATTTTACGATGTACACCATTACGGAAGACAAACTGCAAAAGGTAGAACGGTTTGCTGAAACAGCTGAAGGATTTGTTCCTACAACATGGGGACGATAGCTAGCCTATCTCTACGAGTCCCTGTAGATGAACACTCCATCGTCTCTGACTTTGAAGTCCCCAAACTTCAGCACAAACCGGCACCTGAAAGGTCTCTTGTATGATCTTTTGTACCTGTAACAACCCACAATTGGGATTCCATTTTTGGTTCCATTGATCCACCACAAGCTCACCTTTCAAATGGTCTAAAAAAACATACTCTACTACGCACAGTCCTTTCTCTCTCTTTTCAAGACGATGAACACAATAGGTGCGATTCTGTATCGGTATCAATCGATTGTGCCATACTATATCTTTTGATGAGACCTGCGGTATGTGCGTAAACAGAGAGGCCTGCATCTCTCGGATTGAAAAATCAAGAGTCTGGATATGAGAAAGCTTGCGAATCACATGCTTCTTACTTGACATAATATTTTGAGGTCTTTGCATTAGAGGAATAAATATCTTCTCTATCTCTGCATAGTCTTCAAGTGGAATATACTCTTTTGATAGAGATGGGATGGTATAAGAGATACGTTGATCAATGAGATTTCTTTCGAGAACTTGCTGATGTTTTTCCAAAACACGGGCACTTGGCGTACCGCGGACTTTGGAGTGAACTGGAGCATTTTGAGACTTTTTGTCTCCCAAATAACGAAGGATTAAATCAGTACTGACGGGACGTTGCCAAAGCTGATCCACAGATCGATTTCTAAACAATCCTTGTAGGTGCTGAGAGAGCAGTGAAGCCTTATTTTGACTCGTAGGAGTAA
>NYTD01000059.1 GCA_002683315.1 Deltaproteobacteria bacterium
GGAACCCGAAACAACGACTTGCGCTGTACTATCGGTGTACAACTCTGTTTCTACAAACTCGATACTATCGACAGTAGGTAGTGCATTGGAAATCACAATACTTCCCGAATTTGCGTCCCCAAAATTGATACCATCACTGGGTGTAACCATACATTTAATCGCATCTGATTTTGAAAAGACTCCGGAAATACTCTCAAGATTACTCCACGTTACTTCTTCGGTACCATTTCGTTCCCATGAATATGTATATGTTAGCTCTTGGTCATCTGGGTCGACTGCTTCTACAGAGCATGTGAGCGTATCGGCAACAGTTGCCGTCGTTGGCTCTAGCGTAACAGTAACAACAGGAAGGGTGTTGGATATTGTTACGGATGCAGTACTCGGTGAAGTAGGAGGGTCTCCATCTGAATCCATGGCTGAGGCCAAACAGACGACAGTATCTCCCACATCACTCAACTCTGAATTAATGGTCCAAATACTTCCGCTCGCTATTTCCACTCCCGCAATGCGCCAAGAATATTCCACAGTCAAATCACCGTCATCAGCATCAGTTGCTGCTGCTAGGCACGTTGCTGTCCCTGTTGTAAATGCTGTTGTTGTACTATCTCCTGCAGGATCTGTGAGGGAGATTACAGCCGGCTGTGTCCACTCTGGAATAGAATTTTCAACAACGACCGTCTCTGTCGAGTCAACAACACCTCCAAAGCCATCATCAACAACTGCTACACATTGAAGATCTCCAGGATATGTTGTTACGCTTGTCAGAGTCAGTTCGTTGGTTGTGGAAAGAATCATCCCATTTTTACCAATCCAATGATACATGATATTCAACGAATGTCCATCTGTATCTGTTGCTGTAGCAGAGCACGTCAATGTCTCACCTACATATATATCTGTCTGTGGAGTAATGGATACAGAAGTGATATTCGGATCGTGGTTGGAGATGGTTACAGACGCTGTATATACGGCTCCATTCTCTCTTCCATCATGTGGAGTTGCGGTACATTCTATTATATCATCCGTCTCAAAAGTTGTAATTAGATCCTCTGTTGTATCTGCTAAGAGATTCCCATTTACTTTCCATGTATAAGATATAGATACAGTATCTCCATCTGCATCTGAAGAAGGTCCGGAGACACAACTAATTCCAACAGTATCAGAGAATACTTCTGCTGGTGTAATGTTGAGACTATCAATGACTGGAATCGTATTTTGGACGGAGACAGATGTTGAATCTGTGACTGTTTCACCAACATTATCTTGTGCCAAAACGTGACAGGTAATGGTATCTTCTGGGTCTGTATTGGCTGCTGTGATTGTAATCGTATCTTCATTTCCAAGACTCACACCATCTTGATTGATCCACTCATAAGAAGTATCCAAAATTCCGTCTTGGGGATCTTCTGCAGTCGCACTGCATGTCAGAGTATCACCAACAGAGGCATAGGAAGCAGAGATCTGTACTTGAGTTGTAAAGAATGGACTTGCGTTGATAATGGTTACACTTGAACTGGTACCAAACGTGCCTCCTTGTGGATCGATCACCGTTGCCGTACAAAAGATTTCATCTCCAACAGAAGCAAAACCATCGTATAACTGAAGCTGTGATTGGTTGGAGATGATCACTCCAGAAGCATCTTTCCACTGATACGCCATACTTAGATCGGAGTCCCACATGGAAGAATCAATATCAAGATCTTCCGCGACTGCGGTACAAGTCAACATAGAATCCTGAGTGGGATCCTGAGGATTGATTTCGATGGACGCAATGGTCGGATCTGTATTTTGAACCAATGCTGTTGATGCTAGAGGTACACTTTGTAGGATTCCATCATCAACAACCCCTTCACACTCTATCAAGGCTCCAACCGAAAAAGGATTAAACAGCGTATCTCCCGTAACACTTTGTAGAATGCCATCAACACGCCATGAATAAAGTTGTGAAACTGCATCCATATCGGGATCTTCACTTTCTATGACACAGGTATAGTTTTCATATGATGTCCCCGGATTGGGGGTAATATGAATAGAGGAAATTACAGGAGGACTATTCTCAACAAATAAAGAGGCCTGTTGCGATCGTATTTCTTCTCCATCCGTGACTGTTGCTTCACAAAATATCTGCTGCTCTCGATCCGTGTTTGCCGAAGTTAACAACAACGAAGAATCCGTCCCTAATTCATTCCCTGCTATATCAAACCAGCGATAGCTCCAAGATAAAACATCGTTGTTTATATCTGTCGCTTGCCCCAAGCAGGACACCGTTTCACCAACAAGAGCGGATGTATCAGACATCAAAACAGTATTGATCTGAGGAGGACTGTTGCTGATTGTAACGGATTCGGACTGTTCTTTGTATCCTCCCAACGGGTCTGTAAGGGCAAATACACAGGTTATTGATTCTCCTACTTCATTCATATTCGGAGAGAGAGTCAAAAGGCTAGCTGTAGAAAGAATCTCTCCTGCTTCATTCAGCCAACGATATGAAGAGGTTAGGTCGATATGATTGGGGTCTTCTCCCGTACCTGAACAACGTAATGTCGAATCTACAAATATATCTTGTGGTGTAATCTCGACTGTATTGATGATGGGATTATCGTTGGCTATTTGAATCTCCGCTCGAAAGGGAACCCCATCTTGAAAGCCATCATTAATACGTACAGTACATGCGACAACATCGTGCACGTTGTGTGGTGGCTCAAGTATATTTAGCGATGGATCTAGATTAAGGGGGATACCATTTCGTTCCCATTGATACATAAGGGTATAGTTACTTTCATTTGGGTTTTGAATATATAGAGCAGAACACATAAGTGAGGAGTCTACTTGTGCTGGATTGGGAGAAAAATTCACCTCTTGAATTACGGGGGGGGTATTTAAAAAATCCACAACTTTTCTATCTGATACGATTATGCCTTGTGGATCTTCTACCTCAACAACACATGCTACCTCCGAAAATTCGGTAATGGAAAAATCACCAAGATCGATGTTTTGCCCTTCTTCTAGAAGAACATCTGAGAGCATCCATGAGAAACGAGTCGTAAGGTCTGCTGTATCTACATCAAATACATCTGCTGTACACGTCAGTTCATCGTTTGTTCTAATATTAGCATTGGGACTTATGACAATCTCATTGATTACTGGATCTGTATTTAGAATCATCCTACTCGTCGAAGCAGTGCTCGATACATCATACGAATTACGAACCGTCACCGTACATCTCAATCCGTCTCCAGGTTGCACCAATGTTGAATCAAGAGTGATTTGATCACTTGTTCCTATTTCGTTCTCTCCATTAAACCATTGATAGGAGTAAAAAACAGTTTCTTGTGATTCTACAACTGCAGTGCACGTTAGATCTGAATTTGTAAAAACCTCTTCTTGATCGATAAGAACATCAACAATATCTGGTGTTGGAAGCTCTACTTCTTTACCTTCACGGCAAGAGAGTGAAAAAATTGGAAAAACAAAAAAAATCGCACGCATGATGATGTCCAAGTAATCAAAAAAACAATCGAAAATGTTATTTTTAAATAACATGATCAAAAAATTCATCTTCTATTTTCAAAGTCTTATTAAAGATAATCAAAGTAAAGTTCTGTACCTTTTTTTCGCCAGATTGATATCCATGAAAAGGATTGTAAACCCAGAAAAAAACTGGAATACAAGTTATCGTTGGATGTGATAAGAAGAAAGAGAGAAAAAAATCTTGATATTTTTTATTTTGATTCGTAATTAGGCTTATCTTAAAACTTTGGTCATTTCCCAATGCGCATATCACAAATTCAGTATATACTTTTCGTCGCTCTATTATATCCATTCGAAGTAGTGGCACAAGAACCGGCATTAAATCTTCCAAAACTAGTGGAAAAGTCTGCAGATGCAAATGAAACCTCCCCCCCTCAAGTTGGATACCAACTGGGAAATGGGGACTCAATCATTATAAAAATTTGGTCTGGAGATCATTTTGAAAGTGGAATGAGTGGAGAGTACATAATATTAAGCAACGGAACCATTGAGATCCCTATCGTGGGAGCCATTAATATCTCCAACAAAAATGAACGTGCTGCTGCAGACCTTTTGGCCAATTCTCTCCAAGAATACATTATAAATCCTATTGTACAGATCAATATAAAAAGCCATAATTCCCAAAAGATTCATGTCCTTGGGGCTGTAGATCGACCAGGCCCCATTGTCATGGATAGACCAATCACTCTTCTAACTGCACTTTCTAAGGCATCACTTAGTCGTTCCAAACGTCATGATGGAGCGTGGGCAGCACAAAAATTATATCTACAACATGAAGATGGCACGGTTGATATCATTCCTTTGGATCCTCTGCTACAAGAAGGACTTGGAAATCAACTTTTGCGTCAAGATGATACCATCTATGTTGCAGATGGAGCATACGTATACGTCAATGGAAAAGTAGAGAAACCAGGCGGAGTTCCATTTCGCAGAGGTATGACCGTAACCGATGCTCTTTCTCATGCGGGTGGTACTTCTGTCGCTGCAAACCTAAAAGAGGTATATATCTTGAGAAATGGCAAAAGGATTCATGTCAATGTAAAAGAAATCTTTCAAGGAAAAAAACCCGACATTGATCTTCTTGAAGGAGATCGTCTTTTTATCGAAGAATCCATTTGGTAACAGATTATAAAAGAATCCATCTGACAACAAAGAATTTAATGAGGAACATATGTCTATACCCGATCTTTACTCCAACCATATTGGAACAGTCCTAAGCATTGCTCCCACAACAGTGGGCCGATTTGCTCAACTTGCACAAACAAAACGAGTCTCTTTGTACCAAGATAAAAACGATGTAGGAGAAGCACTGTCTCGATGGCTTTTTGCCGACTTCTCCCCCAAAAGCCTCATTGATCTGTGGGGAAATCGGTATGATCATCAAGTCCACACGTTATTATCTGGAACACTTGCTCAAGGAGAAGCTCTTCTTTCGGAGCTTGAAGCACATGGATGTAATATTGTAGAAGCATCGGGATTTTTTGTTCCCTTACAAAATGTTGAGATCAATAACGTTGAATCATCCGATCTACTACGAAATAAACATCCAAGAGCTTTTGCATTAGCCAGAAGAGACAAACCAGAACGTAATACACTCTTAACGATGCTAAAAGACTCAAGCTTCTTTGAGCGCTAGTCTTCGGAAAATGGATGTTCAAAAAATGCGCGAATCGTTTTGGCCAGATTTGCTCCTTGACTCCCATCAATATATCTATGATCTATGGTTGCTGTTAAGGTGATCATTGGCGCTATCACCACCTCTCCATCTTTCACTACGGGTGTGTCTCGCATTGCACCGATCAACACAATAATCGGTACACGAGCGAATGGAGTATGCGGTGCATATCCTTCATCCAATCCAAACATTCCAACACTTGTGATCATACACGAACCAAATGGAAACGAAGACAAACCGAGCATTGGAACGGCTATTCCCAAAGAAGAGGTAATCCACCCGGTCGTCCACAAAAGTGGTCGTATCAACCATGTTGGCATCCAAGAAAGAGAATCTTGACTCTTTTGAAAGTCTTTATCTTCACCTTTTCGTAAACTTGTTGCTGCACCACGAATGGCTTGAGCCATCTGCAAAAGGGTGTACGAATCCGCTTTGGCTACTTTTGTGTTGGCAAGATTCTTTCCATTCTCAAGCGCGATCAAAAATGATACATCAACTTGATCATGAGGGATAAATGTACCAAATCGAATATATCCATTGATCGATGGTGTTGCCTTTATTGCCCGAGCAATAGCACATCCCACAAAATGAGTCATGGTCAGTTTTGTCCCAGTTCTGCGAGACTCTTCTTCGATGTACGCAAGAGCATGGGTCGCATCAAGTGTTAGCTTTCCATAAATATTTCCTTCTTTTGGAGCTCTCCATGTTGAAAGTACAAGTTTTCGGCGTATTGGATTCATCACTTCCCCTTTGAAGATTCAAAATATAAGCAGAACAAAGGTATCTTTTTGTTCGTATTGGATCAATCTAAGTGATTGGAAAAACAATTAGGAATTTAATGCCGAGAAAAGAGCACCAAGTGCCATTGGTATATTCGGATGTTCGGTATCTATAGAGCCCAATGATAGCGTCGTGATAGATTTCCATCCTGTTTTTGATTCTCTAGGCACAGGGATGGGTGAATCCACTTGAGAAAAACCAAATATGTAGGGTACTGGTCTATTGGCTTCGGTATCAAGAATATCTTGATCGAAATTCGAATCCATCCATTCATAATCGAACATAGGATCAAGACACACAACACCATAAAGAACATCTCGCATTCCAGGATGTTGTTGCAACAACTTGAGTAGCCCTTGAATCTCTTCTTTTTCACATACAAACAAAATCCGTTGACTGCTATGTGATACATATTTGGCTATCTGCTCCACATCTAAGGAAACAATATGTACAGAAGTTTTGAAATAATCTTGAATGCGATCGGTACGTTTATTTTGAGAAAAAGAAAAGCACACAACATGAGAGAGTAATGCTTGATGTCTCTTTTGTACGGACTCCGCATCAAAAGAATCCCATGTTGAACCCAAACATGGTGGATATATCTTTATTTCAGTCGGCATTTTTTTTTGAAATAAAGAAAAGACAAAACTCTCTTTCCAGTCAAAAACAGGAGGAGAGTATAATGACAATTTGGCTGCCCATACCGCAAGAAGCAAGCACAAAAGCTCTATAACCATAATCATATGCAGCTCCAAAGAGGATATACTAACGACACTATGCGTCACTGTCGAACTCTCTACATTTGCTTCATTATAGTACTATATGGACTGCTTCAAGGATTTTATTTTCAAGAAGCAGGAGCCGTAGGAGAAGTTGCGATCGGATGGTCTCAACCTCCCAATGTCATCATACAAACCCATCCCATACAGTACGATGATGGAGAACAGTGGGGACCGCTAAAAGCCAGACAAACCCGACCAACGGAGATAATCCAAATTGGGAATATCAATATACCCCTAGCAATCAATAGCTA
>NYTD01000060.1 GCA_002683315.1 Deltaproteobacteria bacterium
CTTTCTGTCCGGTTGTTGCGACATAAATCGCCAATTCTGTATTTGGAATCGCTGATTCTTTCTGAGACAACACAATGGTGTTAAAACCCGAAAAAGTTGTATTTTTACGCAAGGAAAAAAGGTCTGTTCCATCAACATCCATAGGGGGCTTGATCGGAACTCGAGCAAGAAGTGTATTCATGACATCCATAGTTCGAACAAGACCTTCTAGCTGTAGTCCTTTGGTTGTCGGAGAACAAAAAATCATAGGCACATGAAGTGACTCTTTGCTCACCCCCTGTCCGCGACCTTGCGTTCCAACCAATGCAATACGAGCATCATCAAAATCAGATTGTATCTTTGCAATCCCCCCCGACAAGAGCTCTTCAAGTTTTTGCATATCACCATTATGATCAAGCTGAATCCAAATAAACTTGGCTTCATCTGGATTGGTATATGCAAATTCCATCGCTCGGTTCCACGTTTCATCTCCGGAACGACTGCCTGAGAATACAGAGGGAATCATTCGGAATATTGTAAAATGATGAATAAGAGACAATGATGAATCTGTCGGAGAATCATAGATTCGAAACCTTTCTCCAAAAGATTGAGCATGCGTGTCTGTGACGAAAGCGGCCGTACTATATCTCTCCTTAGAGAAGATCTGATCTAACGTACGCAAGGAACGTGAAGCTTTTTGTTGATTATTCCAAAGGGGAATATGTAAAGGATGTTTTCCAGAAAGCAGAGCTGCATACGCAGGAATCTCCAGCGTGTGTGGTGTCACTGCTTGTTTGTATTGATCGCATTTGGACACCCTTGATTTCAACTGACTCATCTTCATATAGTCCAATGCACTCCAATGACGAACCGAAATTAAAAATACAGGAGGGTCTCCATCTAGAGATTTCGATCGATTCTTTTGCATATACAAAGAACCAAATGAAGCCAATGAACTTCCTACTATAATAATCAAGACAATATTTTTCCAAATCGTCGTTGATACCTTTTCAAAGATGATCGTACGACGATACCAAAATCGAACGTTGAGAAATGTAAGCCCAACAAACATACAATAAACAACAATAAACGCGCTCTTCTCTGTAATAGACAGTCTTGGAAAGATAGAAAGCATGGGAGAAAAACTATTGCTTATCGCCAAGACCAACATCAGCCATAAAAATACGATCTGCCCTCGTTGTTCGTTTTTCAAAAATAAAGAATGTAAGACCATTCCCAAAATAGCCAAAATCCCACCGTATACAGAAAAGGCAACAAACAAAGAAAACAGTACCCCTGTATAAGACATAAAACCTTGATGACTTATGACAGAACGTAAAACATCAAGAGAAGCAACTATACCTCCCAGAAACACACCCAGTACAATCCAATTTTTACGCATCATTCACCGTTGAGAAGATCATAAGCGAAACTAAAGATATCCAATGTTAAGAAAAAATAAAAGAAAAAGGAGGAAAACTACAAGGATTCTCCTCGTTCATGATAAAAAAACGAGTCACCTTCAAATAAACCCGTACGTATGAGGGCAAAAAACAATGTATCCACTCCATGTCGTATTCTCCATTGGACACAAAATCACAGGTATCGGAATGTACTTTAACCAATCAAAAATGGTACGTGTTCTTCATTCCTATCCACACGAGGGTATCCAAAAAATGGAACTCGACTGGATTGATCATCTAAAGAGAATAAGCGAAGTATTCGCGAAAGCTGTTCTTGAGCTGAATCAAATTTTGGACAACATGGGAAAAGAAACAGCTGAGACACCACCACAAACTCCTGAAGAATACCTTGTATGGGCAAACGGAAACCATCAGTGGTTCATGAACCATCTCCCCAATAAAACAATTGCGCGCGCAATCTACTTGTATGGATTTGCGGTTGGAGAAATGATGAGCACACTCACAACCTGCTCTTGTGCATTGGATATATCCATACAACAAGATATATCCATGAGCGAACAGCTCGTACACAATCAAAAAATCATCATCGCACTCCTTGAAAGATGGGAGATACTTGCGAGAAGACTAGGAGAAATAGAGCCTCTCTCTTTTTTGAGACGTCACTTTCTATCTATTGCATCCCCCATTGAAGCCATTGTCATAGATGGATTTGAACATCTTAGCAAAGAAGAACAAATTGAAAAAAAGAAGAAAATTCGTCAAAAAATTGATCAACTCGGCATCTTAGAAGAAGAATGCCGAGCTTTACTTCTTGCCATAGACGAACAGAGCACTTCTACTTCTGAATCTTCTGCAGAAGATTAATGATTGCTTGTCCTACGGACACTTCATTTTCTTGGGCATGAGCTGACACAAGTTGAGCCAAAGACAATGGAAGCATCACAGCAGCTCGAGCTCGATGACCATACAACGTTAAGCCTTTGGTTTGAGCAGTGATTTTTTCCAACTCTTCTTGTTCTTCTATCGATAATTCATCAATACGATACCATTTTCTCATATATCTTCCTTTCTGATGGTTATTTGCCTAAAACTAGGCTGGGATTGAAAAAGGTGAAACGTCATGGGACCATGTCATTGTTTGATAATCAAACTCGCGAAGAGGAACCAAAATAGATTCTTGAGAATCTTGATTTTGCACCAGTCGGACAAATGGAGAAACGACTCTACCCATTTTGGAACACAAAGCAGTCTCACAAAAGGCAAATATACACGGCCAAGGAGGATGTATCTCTTCTGTGGGAGAAGTCCGAAAAATAGAAGAGGCTAATTCTTCCAAATGAATCTCTCCCCTGGATTTTTTTTCAATATAATTGACCGACACTCCCATAAATCTCCAAGACTTTTGTGGTACACAATACAAAAACAAAATCTCGGAAAAAAATTCCCCCCCTGACAATGTGACATTCGAAGCAAAAGCAGCATACGAAAAGCCAATGGAACAAACCTTACTTTGAATGAAACAAGGAAGAATTAATTTGGCTGTTGAAACACTTGAAATAGAATAAACCGATTGTATATCTTTCATAAAACCCCATACTTTATACTGAACAATTAACACAATGGGACCAAATATTAGGACACTTAGTGTCCAAAAAACTTAAACATATATGACGTTTTTGTGAATCTGCGCGTAGAATCAAGATTTAGGATGTAACGTACTAGCAATTTGGGGAGAATCATCTTAAATAATTGCAACCAGTTATTTGGTTTTTCTATATGGAAATAAATCGAGAAAGACCATACCGAAATTCATATCTAAAATCATAATGGAGTGCATATGCCTAGAAGTCGCCTCGCCATATCCAAAAGACACCTGCTACCACAGCTTGCAAAGATGATGGTCTCCGACCCAAAAACCACACTCAAGCTCATGCGATTCCAAGCCGCCAAAGAATCATTTGATATCCGTCATCCTTTTGGTGCAGAACATGGTCGTGGAGATAAAATCCGTCTTGTCAGTCTTCGAATTACAGATATGTGCAATCTTCGTTGTCACACTTGTGGCCAGTGGGGAGATAATGGATATCTCGTCGGAAAATCCCTAAAAGAATTAAAACGAAGAGAACTTCCTGTTGAAGTATATAAAAAGCTTGTTGATGATGTTGTTGAGATGGGTGGGCAACCAATTTGGTATATTTGGGGTGGTGAACCCATGCTCTATCCTGGTCTTATTGAATTACTGCACTATATCCACGACAAAGGAATGCCCATCTCTTTGGTGACCAATTCAACTCGTGTTGCAAAGTATGCGGATGATATCGTTGAAACATGCAAAATCTTACATATTTCGGTTGATGGTCCTGATGCTGACACACACAATAAACAGCGACCTGGCACCACAAAAGCATACGACAACTTTGCCAGCGTCAAAGCTGCACTCGAAGCCATCAAATCTTCCAAAGAGAAGAAGGGAGTTAGCTTCCCTTTCCTTGCCCCCATCACCTGTATTACACAGTACAACATCGATCAGATCGTGGACATCTACAAGTTTACAAGTAACTACGCTGATGCACAAGTCCTGTATCTCACATGGTGGATTGACCAAAATTCCGCAGATGCTCACACAAATGATTTCAAGCGTCGTTTTGGATTCGAACCAACGACACATCAAGGTTGGATTGGAGACTGGAAAGAATTCGATCATGTGGCCATCTTAGATCGCTTCGATGAAATGAAAACCATTTTCAACGAGAAAGGAAAGTGCCCTCCAATCATGATGCCATCTATCAATTCTGATGATGAACTGGCTACATACTACTCCGAACACGATGCTACATTTGGGTACAACCAATGTGTTAGTATCTTTATGACCGTTGAGGTTAATTCAAATGGAAATGTGAGCCTCTGTCGAGATTACAATGATTATGTCATTGGAAATATTGGAGAAGAATCCATCAAAGATATTTGGAACAATGAAAAAGCACGAAAATTCCGCGGTTCTCTCAACAAAGAAGGTCTTATGCCTGTTTGTAGACGTTGCTGCGGATTGATGGGATTCTAGCATGTTGACCTATTTCGACTTGGCACTTGCTCTTGTCATGCTCTTCTCTGCATTTATGTGGTTTGCCATTCTTGCTATGCTACGACCACTCCGTAAAATGAAGAAAGAAACCCCTGAATCTAACAATGAACGTGTTCTGTTGATCATCCCATGTATTTATCATGAACGTCTTCAAGAAAACCTGAGCCACTTCGCACAACTAAAACATCCATACCTGCGTGTTGTTTTTGTTACAGGCACCAATCATGAACCTGCGGCAGATATCGTTTTGAAGGTTTGTTCTGAGCATGGTCACTGTCATCATGTGGTCGCTGGAGAAGCCAAACTCTGCTCACAAAAAAATAAAAATCTATTGGAAGGAATCAAAGCACAGGCAGACTATCACGCTGATATATATCTCTTTTGTGATGATGACTGTCGACCAAAACAAACAGAATGGATATCTCACTTCATTGATCCACTCAACAACTCCAAAATCGGTGCCGTTACATCCTTTCGACATGTATACCTTCCCGAAAATCCAAAATTAGCAGACTTTTTATACTTCTTTGCGACAACATATCAGCGCGCTTCCTTACGATTAACCAGCTCATTTGTCTGGGGCGGAGCATTTGCTATGAAGCGTCAAACCTTTGATGAAAATAACATGGCAGAAAAATGGGGTTCAACAGCAGTGGATGACATTGTAACAAGCCATGCGATCATGCGATCAGGCAAGAAAATACATTTTGTACAAGAATGTATGCTTCATGAAGACGCTGATCCAATGACCGTACAACAATTTCAAGCTTGGATGACTCGCCAGTTCCAATATCTGTATTTCTATGAATCATGGGGATACTGGCTTTCTTTTGTCATGCTTGCATCAACATTAAGCTCTTTTGTTCTGCTTCCCCTTCAGTTATCCACTGGTTGGCTGTCTTCGTCTTTGATTCCGACAGGTATCTGTTTTGTCTCTATATGTATTTTGGGTGGCACCATATCTTCTCTCGCACACGGTATGAAACCATCTCAAAAAATCGTTTGCACCTTGGCTATTCCGCTGGTTGTGGCATCAACCGTATTGGGATTGGTAAATTGTATGCTTACTGATCTCATTACATGGAAACACAAAGCCTACCGCATTGCTTCCGATGGTTCTATTGCTGAAGTTATCGATCTGGTTCCATCAATCCCACAAGCGAACAAAATAAAGAAAGAGGACTCGTCTCTGCAAGATATTGGATAAGGTCAAAAACGAGAGATCTAGTTTTTAGATGCTGTCGTTCGCTGAGCGATTCCGATTGCTATGACCATCGTAAAAAACGAAGCCAATAGAGGAATTGGATCTACCACTCTTTGAATCCACATCACCATCAGTACCCCATAAATCACATATTCTGCGATCATTCCAAAAGAACGTTGTGGATAAAACAATGGTTCTCTTTTTCGTTTTGTAAGACCAATCATCAAAAAAACAAACAGACCACAAATCATCGTCCCCCATTCGTATATAGGAACAATGGCAAACGGTGTCGATTGACGAACAAACAGAGCCGCAAAAAAACAAAACTGAGTCCGAAATGCAAATGGAATCTTGGGATTAGGTGGCCGTACAAACAAAATCAACGCAACAATCAATGGGCCGAATGCAGCCAACAAAGGAAACAGCGCTGGAAGAGAAGCTTGAATCCTTCCTGGAATACTGGGATCAACATATTTTTGATTGTTCTCTTTTCCATGTACCTCATCCAGAATCGTGTGTCCCAATTGAGGAATGGAATACGGACCATTGCTTTGTGGAGATAAAACAATAATAGAAACTCCCGTATTGGGAACAATACCCCAAAAACCACTACCTTGAAATGGAACGCGCATACTATGCCAAATCACATCCCCATATGACTTTTTCTCTCTTGCTATCCCCAAACCATATTCCTCATTTTCTGCTGGAAGCAAAGCCCTCCACTCAGAGCGCCGAATAAATTTGGACAACCAACATTGAATTCCTTGTGCGGTAGCCACACTGTGATTGGGTAAAGTCAGATATGACTGTTCGCCTACATGAAACCAAAAATCACTTTCACCTATCCCCAAAGGGGTATAAAAGGTGTTTCTCATCTGTTGAGATTCTTTCTTCGGAGGTAATGTTCCACGGATATCACAATCTTGAAGCAGCGTATCCTCTAAGTACGGAAAAACTTTTCCCTTCCGAAGAGTAGAGAGAAGCATCACCATCAAATTTTCTCCTGAATAAGAATACCGATGCACTGTTCCCGGACTATCTCTCACTTTTAGGCGATTCAACGAAGTAAAAAAAGTCGTGGGATCTTCCTCTTGCTGCCCGGGAATAAACGATGGCAGACCACATCTATGGGATAGTAGATGGCGAACTGTACAGTATTGCTCGCCTTTGGAAAGCGCACCATCAGACAGGCGAGAGAAAAACTGTTGAATAGGTACATCGATCGAGATTTTCTGTCGACTGAGTTCTTCTATAATAGCAACAGAGATGACATGATTCGTAAGTGAGGATACAGGCATCCAACTATCCACCCCTAGGAGTGTTCCAGAAATCGTATCCCCTTTTGTATATCGGAAGAGACTTTTCTTACCCTCTATAACAGAGATCACACCCACAAAATCTTCGGAAAGACTCGCCTCTATTCTTTGCTTTCTTTCTACAGAAAGCCCAAGAGTAATCTCTTGGGCCCAAAGTAATGACAAAATAAAAAACACTGTGTACTATTTCTTTTTGAGAGACATATCCAAACTGAGATCTCGAGCTGTTTTCGTCATAAAGAGGTTCATCAAATCATTGGCTGCGGAACCTGACGTGGATCCTCCTTGACCCATCATCACTTCTGGAACCCATTTTTGCTTTTCAATGGCTTGAGCATAGCGCTCATTAATGCGAACGAATGCCTCGAGTTTTTGTGCAAGAGCACCATCCGCTTCCATAACCTTACGCTTGTAACCGGCATCCCCTTCACCACGAAGAATCTGCTCTTGCTTGTATTCCACTGCAGCCAATTTTCGCTGTTCAGCTTCCATTCGAGCTTGTTTTGCCACATCTACTTTTTGTGAGCCTTCAATTACAGCGACTTCTTTTTGACGTTCTGCATCAACAACAGCTTTTTGCTTTTCTACTTCTTTTTCGTACTTCGCTTTCATAACATTGGCTTTCCCCTGCTCTTCCGCAGTAATAGACTCTTGACGAGCTCTTTCAGCATTGGCTTTCGCAGTAATAATCGCCATTGTAGCCTCTCTCTTGGCAGAGATCTGCTCAAGTGTCTTCTTTTCAAAATCCCAATCGGTAATCTGATACCCTGATATCTCTATTCCATATACCAAAAGGTCACTATTCACATGCATGGGCTGTCCATCATCACCCAAACTAATCACAGGAATCGCACGCTCTATTTTTTTCCCTGTACTCTCATCCTCTTCTACATTTACCTCAAGACGAGTCTTGTACTTACCATTGGTAAGTTGGTCACGACTCCATTCAATAAAGGTTCCTCTTTTTTCTGCATATGCAGCCTCAGAAGTCATCAAACCGGCAGTCAAGTTTTGAGATTCTTCTGTGATCGGCTTGAGGAGTTTTTGTGCGACACCATTGTTGGAGCGAAAAGCCTTGTGTAATTTGAGCATATCAATCTCTATATTGGGAAGATTGAAGCGAACTTTTCCAAAGATAGTACCAATACCCCCATCTTGATATCGAACTGGAATACCCGCTTCATCGATTGTTGCCTCACCGCCAGAATTTGACTTATCAAAATCGTAAGTCAATACGTCGCGATACTTTGTTTCTCGGCCTAACCACAACATATAAATACCTGGTTCAAAACGAACATACAATGTTCCTGTCGGATATTGAATCACGGTTCGATCACCAGCATCATTAATTCCAAAAAGCATGGGCGCAGTAAACGCACCAGCAGCAACGACACCAATTGGGATTAACCATTTGGGATTGAATTGAACAGACATAATTTCTTCTCCATTTCATAGATAGGTATGCGTTCACATACTAACATTTATCTAAGTCTTCAACTTGATCGATTTTAAAAA
>NYTD01000061.1 GCA_002683315.1 Deltaproteobacteria bacterium
TCTTCGTCTGGACTTATTTGGTATTTGTTACCAGCAAGAGGGCCTTCGACAGCAACAAGTAGGGGTACTCTATCCATTGACAAGCTCCAATAAAAGATGTGTTACAAAAAGTATGCAATTATGCAGGCAACTTATACTAAGTAAAATTTACATGTGTGCAAAAAAAAAAGGGTGAAAATAAGATTCAGCGCTCTGTGAAAGAAAGCATCTTTGGCAATTGGGAAGGTGTGTTGATTGTACGTTATGTATTGTAATCACATAAATATAAATATTGATAAACTCTTTACAAAAATCTGGAGCAAATGATGGCAGTAGATTGGAATCAGATAGAACAATGTCTTGATAAATTGGCTGAAAAAAACACGTTTAATATAGAGCCTGTCCAGAATAAGCAACGAGAAATTATCTCTCTAATATCTGAACTCAAGTTGACAGTTTCCGAGCCAGAAGATCTGTTGAGCGACCTCGTACATGCAATTGAGGGATTGACCCAGCAGTATGCAGAACAGATGTTATCACAGCTTGATTCTGCAGAAGGAATGCTGGAA
Source organism: Deltaproteobacteria bacterium (assembly GCA_002683315.1). Classification (GTDB taxonomy): domain Bacteria; phylum Myxococcota_A; class UBA796; order UBA796; family UBA796. Next base: position 549 of record NYTD01000061.1, read on the forward strand.
ACATTGGCACAAACGAAAGCGACCATTGATAAAGATCTATCCTTAAAAAAAACACTTGAGTTGGAGATTGTTCAATTATCTGCTCGAAAAAGAGTGCTTGAAAAAGAGGTTAAACAGAAGACCAAAGAGAGGGAAGAAGAGCTTCATCGAACCTCTCAGCTTGAACAAGAACTGACCCTTGAAGTTGGAAATATTGAGCGATATAAGGAAGCACAACAGGAAACGCATCAAAAATTAGCAATCCTTGAAGAAGAGGCCAAAGAGCTTCGTACCGAGAATGCAAAATTACAAACGAAGCTTAAGCATTTGGAGGAAAATATTGAAGGGATGAAACTTCTCAAAGAAGAACACATGCTCAGTATCATGAGAAATACAGAAGTCCTTTCCAAGATATCTTCTGGAACGGAGTAGAGATGGAAGAGAAAAAACTGATCATTCGAATTGCCAAGATAAAGCAGTCATTGCGCATATCAATGGTTCAACATCTCCCTATTGAAGTTGTTGAAAAGATAGAACATACCGCTATTGAGCGTAGGGTAGAGCGATGGTTTACAGATTTACATAGAAGAGAGGTGAATCGTCGAACAATACTCAAAGGGCTGATTTTACCTGGAAATAGATCCACAACTCGTCCGGTACCGAATATTAACGATTTAGTCGAAAGTAAGGGAAAGAATATTATAGATCATGACAGATCAGATGCTGTATTAGAGAAATCGTCAAAAAATAACGATGAGACCAACCAGCTAATACAAGATTTGTTGTATAAAGATGACAATACACCCAATGAGACTTCTTCGCAAAACGAAGCCACCAAAACCGCAACAGAACTCTCTGCCGATATTCCGCCTGAACCGAACCAAGATGAAGATGTGGAAGAAGCGATTCCACTGTTGGTACCACAAGGTCCCAAAAGAAGAGCAACACAAAAGAAGATCCTTCGTCCGCGGACGTCTCAAAGAAATGATGTACCGAAGGAGGAACCAGCCATAGAAAAAGAAGAGGATATCGTTCACTCAAACGATATATCCGAAGAATCTCAAGTAGATACAGCAATCAATGAACCAGAACATCTTCAGGTTTTGACTCCATCGGGCATTGAGACATTTGCAGTGATTCAAGACCCAGAATTGAAGCTAAGCCCAACGATTCCCTCTCCAGAAGAAGAGCAAAAGATATGTACATTAGAGGAACTTTGTGATGCGCTTGATGAGAATCCAACATCTATTGACACTCGAATGAAGAGAGCCGCCCATTATGAAAAGGAAAACAAATTGGTTTTGGCGTTAAGCGATTATCGAAAAGCAGCCGAACAGAATCATGTACCAGGTTGGGATGCATATATACGATTGTTGTTGCAGTGTAATCTAAAAGCACGAGCAGCGGAAGCGGAAGCTCGAAGAGAGCGGATATAAAAAGGACGTGTTATAACAGGTTCTGAATGTTCATTAGATTGGGCTTTTCTCATATGAGAGGTTTCTGTGAAAGAAGAAGTTGAGAGACTGCACAAAATAGCTTGTGTGAGAGGAGATGCAGGGTATACTGATCCTTCCACAGGTTTTTTTGTGCTGACATCACACTATCTTCAGAAGAGAAGAAATTGTTGTGGTGCAGGATGTCGACATTGTCCCTATTCTGCCGAAGAGCAAAAGGCGGCAGGTCGACCGAAAATACGAAGAGAACAATCAAAGAACTAGTCTAATAACCTCTTTGTCTTCTTCGTTGTATTGAAAACAAGAGCATCGGCAACAAAAGCCAAGCAGCATCGGAAGAACCATTTTCGCTGCAGCAGCCTCCTTCTTTTGGAGCTTGGATAAGCTCAGGTCCGTTTTGCTTTGGGAGGGATATTTCATAATTTCCAGTATTTTGTGCATCATGATGAAGTGCGGTCCATTCAATCTTTTGGTCGGCGTGTCCTTTTGTTTTCCATGCAAAGACCTTACCTTCTCTTGTCGTTACTACAATGTCCAGGTATCCATCTCCCGTAATATCACCGACTGTTGGTGCAGCAAGAATCCAACCTCCAGCATGTTTTGGCCATCCTTCAAGCTCGGTTCCATCGCTTTCCCATGCATGGGCCAATAGTCCTCCTGAAACAGCGATAACATCGGCCTTTCCATCGCCACTGACATCTGCGATGGCGGGTGCAGTCAGAAATTGTACATCTTCGAGTTGTCTTGGCCAACCATCTAGTATTTCACCTGTAGTTCCATCCCATGCTCCAATTCCTTGTTGATAGTTAAACCATTTTCTTGAAGCGAGACTGGCAAGGTATAGTGAACTTACTCCTGAGATTAGATATTCTGGCACTCCATCTCCCGTAATATCACCCCAAGCGGGAGAAGCAACCATTTGAATGAGTGAGGCAAGATCTGCATTACTATCTTCTGAAAAGTCATTTCCATAAAAAGAAGTATCAAGAGCTGTTGTTCCATCGTGGTGAATGGGAGGATTGGTTCCAAGCATAACGGAATCACCAATTTCGAGGTCTCCATCTCCATCTATGTCTGCATATGCAAGCGAAGCCGGGTGACCTTCTCCAATCATAGGGAGCAAGACGGTTTCACCGACCAAGCCCGATGTTCCAATGGGCCAGCCATCTTTGAGGGTACCCGTTAAAGCATCAAATTGAAAACTTGCAGATTCTCGATCGTTATTTACTGCTTCACTTCCTCCAAAACCAAGTTCAAGAGAACCATCATTATCGATATCACCTACGGATACGGATGTTATGATTCTTCTCCCTTGTATTCCACAGTTTTCAGGAGCGCATACTTCAACGGGGTATGGTCCAAACTCATCTCCGTTGTGTTCCCAAACATAAAGACGACTGTCAAGGCCTGCTGCGATGAGTTCCATGGTTCCATCTTCGTCCAAATCAAAAAGAGTAACACCTCCGACAAAACCTTGATCATAGCGAAAGTCTGGACTCATCTCTGAGGGGTCTCGACCGATAGAGGAAACAGGAAAGCCTGAGGCGAGTGTTCCATCATGATGCCACACATACACATCACCCCGGATTCCGGCTGCGACAATCTCAGTATCGCCATCACCGTCGATATCACCTGCACTTGGTGTTCCGAGAAATACATCTCTTAGCGGTGAAATTTCATCAAATGTTGAGGGCTGATCCTCTCTTATGTTGCTTTCTACGGGAAATCCTGGAAGTTCTTCTCCTTTTCCATTGAGGACGTGAACTCGTCCAGAGCCATCGGCAATAATTATTTCAAAGACATCATCACCATCAACATCGAACACGATGGGAGAGGCTTCTGCAGAGCCAGGTAATTGCACGGGGAATCCAGAAACGAGATCAGAGTCTTCACGAACGTAGAATGTTTTTCGTTGTTCTGATGATGTGGATTGTGCGTCTGTTACTCGCAAACGCAACGTGACCGATGCTTCATTGACCCGATCAAGACGCTCTGGAATGGTCTCATCATACTCGCCTTCTTTCATTTGAACGGAAGGTAGCTCTTCGGTGGAAAGATAGGCATTGATATTTTGTTCTTGTGTACCTGTCCCTGAATCGATTTGGAGCCATTCTTGGGGGTTGTTTCCCAATCCATATTCCAATACCCATTCATATGATGAAGATCGTGGAGCATGAATATGGAATGAGATGTCGATTTGCTGATCTCTACCTTTTTCGTATATCTCAAACCATTGTGGGTGATGAATATGCGTGATGGGGGGAATCAATTCTTCATCGAGTGCTCTTAGGGCAGCCCCAACATTCATTCTTCCGTATCCGAAAAATGGATCCCAGCCTTCGAAAGAAGGGTATGCTTTGGTGATTGTTCTCTCTTGTTCGGTGAGCCATATATCTGTAGTGGTTTGCTGCAAAAGCTGTATGACTTCCATAGGGTGAATCTCAATCCCTTTGTCTTTTGCCAGAGAATAAATCAGTCCAACAGCACCGGTGGTTTGTGCGACAGCACCAGTTGCACAAGCACCGGAAGCAGCAGAGAAACTCATTCGTGCACCAAAATTATTACAATTCCACGTGTTCATATACGATTTTACAGCATCTCCTGAATTGTTTGTATCGTGAGAGATAGAGTGAACAAAGAGAATATTGTCGAGTACTGCAGGGAAATTGCGATGATACGCGTTTTCATCTCCCGCTGCTCCGACAAGAACCATTCCTAATTCATAGGCATACGCTGCAGCATCTACAGTTGCGTCTGAGTTGCTGAGTGCACCAAATGCCATCGTACCTGATACTGCATTTTGATTCGCCGCATAGACGATGGCTTCTGCCGCTCGAGTTCCATCCGTGATGAACGTGTCTCCCACACGTACGGGAAGAACTGCACAGTTGGGACAGACACCAATACCGCTTCCATTTCCTCCTTCGGCAGCGACTTCTTTTGCAACACCGTCCCCATGGTCTCCATATTCATGGGTATCATAGGTGTGGTACGCGTCATTGTCTTGCTCAAAGAAGTCCCATCCAGAGATGTCATCAATATATCCATTATTGTCAGCATCTGTTCCATCAGAAAAGACTGCGATGAGATCGGAAGGATCAAGTCGTTCATCAGAGCCATTTTTTCCATCTGCTTCGTCGACTCTTGGATCGTCTTCATAGTCTTTGATATTGAATATACCGTCGCCGTTGGCATCGTGCTGATCATATTCATTTCCGTTCGCATCTTGTGGTAGAGGAAGTTCTTGTGCGTTGAGATAATATTTTTTTCGCAGGTCATTTCTTCCCCAGTCGACACCTGTATCCATAACTGCGAGGAGAACATCAAATCTTCCTGTGCTAAGGCGCCATGCTTTGTCAACATTGTTTCCAGAGCCAAGTTCGAGTTCCGCTGCTCGAACACTGTCTCTAGCTTGCTGTGGAATATAGCTGAGCATGTTCCATCGTTCGTTTAGATCTTCTGGACATAGGTCGGGTCGATCGAGAGTTCCACATTCTGGAAATAAGGGTAGGGGAAGTTCAGCAAACGCCAGTGATACAAGAATAGGAAGCATGTAATACCTCATCATACGGAGTGAATGCTTCGTTATATCCGATTTTTGTTACTGTTGTCGCCAATGGGATGGTGATTCTGTGTAACAATATCGTGGTGTTATGGCGGTGCAGTTTATTTTAAAATTTCTATCTTCGAGAAAGGATGCTCAAAATACGAATAAAGAGATTGATGATATCCAAATACAGAGAAGCAGCACTATCGACAGCGTTATCCATCGTTTTGGGAATCTTGTTGGCGCGAGCCCAGTCATATCCAATATACATGCAAAATAAACCAGCAACAAACCAATCAATGATCTCAGGTTGGTATCCAGTTGTAAACATCAAACCTAGTTCTAGTACAATAATTCCTATTAAGGAAAATGCGAGCACACGTCCGATTGACAAAAAGAACCTGGGATAGGTCATACCCAAAAACATCATCAATCCCGTAAATCCACCGGTTATGAGAAGTGCATCCATAATGATCGTTGGATCGATTTCGTTAAGAAGAGGGGTAAGAAGA
>NYTD01000062.1 GCA_002683315.1 Deltaproteobacteria bacterium
GAGAAGAGGTTCGATCGCGATAGCAAGTGTGGGAGGGTAAAACCATCCTTCTTGGAGTTCTGTACTTCCCAGATGAATCTTTTGTGCTTGTGGGAGATAGTGATTGAGAAAATCACAGTTCTGCTTGGGGCAATGTCCAAGTTGAGTTGCGATGATATCAGGCCAATCAAGTCCATGTATGAACCATGGAAGCATACATAATAGAAACCCAAAAGTTATTGAGAACAAGGAAGAATAGGCGTATGGTTTATGATTCATCGGCATGTATTTGGTTTTCACGTGGATACAGTGAGAAGTACTTGAATTTGGATATTATAACGTTGTGGAACATCTGAATGTTTTTCTTTGAGGAAAGATAAGGAAAACCGATAGCAATCCATGCGCTAAGAGTAAGAAACCTTTTCTGGAAGGTGCATAAGTATACTCTGAGTGATTCTTATTCAAAAAAAGCCTAGTAAAAACAATCGATAGAGCTTTTTTTGAAGTTATTGCAAAACCACGATTCATAAATCGTGTATGTATATTTTGTGGTCTTCGATTCTATCCCTTGCTATATTCATAACGAATTTCAATTTGGGAACATATATGCTTTTCTCTATACTTCTTGCTTGTTTTGATTCCACGCCGACTACAGTGACCAAAGAAGATGTCACGCAAGCGTTCATAAAAAAGAATGTCTCCACCATTTGTGTCGGATTAACAATGGATGAACCGGAAGTACAATCATTTGCCACCGAAAAACTTCGTGCACTCAGCGGAGATGATGTCGTATCATGTTTGTGCACCAATATTGTTGATGCAGATGGTATGCTTCGTGAAGGAGTAGCGATGGGGTTGAAAGGGGAGACCTCTAATGAGCGGGCAGAGTGTTTTTCCAAGGTTCTTACTTCTCCTAATATAGGTATGCCCGTTCGCGCTGTGGAACTTTTCTCTCAGTTAGAAGCTCCAATGGTTCGTACACATCTGTCAAAAATGGTGGGGGACTCTTCTGCAAAAGTAGAGCAGCGTGCCAAAGCATTAGAGCTTATTGCACGAGATGAAGAATACATAGATGCTGCTTTGACATTGCCTGAAGATAGTGATCCTCTCGTTATCGCTGCTGGTCTTAAGGCGCTCGGAGAGCACACCAAAAATAAAGAAGGATTCCGATTTATTACCAAGCATCTCGGTCACGAAAATGCCAATATCAGGGCTGCTGCGATAGGATCGTTCAAGCGTCATGTGCCAACAAGAGCAGATTCTACGTTGTGTAAAGCGATGCTTAATGATTCAGAAGCGATTGTTCGAAAAGCAGCCGTAGAGGCTCTTTATAAAATCAATCGTCCTGATGGAGTTCGCTGTCTTCGCGAACTTGCGATGAAAGAAGAGAGTGATGCAGACGTTCGTGAAGCGCTCATCAAAACGTTGGGTTCAGCAATGGGCGATGCGAAAAAACCAGCATATCAGGCTCTTTGTGACGCGATTCCATTCTTTTTGAAAACCTATGTAAAAGATGATGTTATCGATAAGCTCAAGGGGGTGCATATTGTCAAAGAGCACAACCGTGTCGATTGGGAGAACAGTCCCAAATGTGTAGAACGTGCATATAAAGCATCGACAGGCTATTCCTGTTATGCAAAGATGCACATTGCGCTTTGGCGAAATCTTACAACTGGACAAGACAAAAAAACACCTCTATGCCCCGGCATGGAAGAATACTCGGAGTTAAAATAATGGGTTCATTGGTACAAGCAGCACAAGATGCGCAAAAACGTCCTCTTATCATTCGTGATTGCAGTACGCTTATTGAAGAGCAAGTTCGTTCCAAACGAGGGATGACAGGAATCGCAGTCAAAGGTGGGTTTAAAGTCATTAAATCATTCAAGCCGGGAATCATTCCTCGTGCATTGGATGATATGTTAGACGAATTCTCTGCAAAAGTAGATCCGTTTTGGCTGTCATGTCAAGAAGAGGGAGCAGATCCTGCAGCATATTTTAAAAAGAATAGCCCTGCTATTTCGAATGCTTTGTTGTCGATTACGGATGACCGTGCAAAAAACTCTCCCAATAAAACATTGATCAAAGCATATAAAGGACTTCGTGGAAAAGCGGAACAACATATTTCAGAAGCACTTCCATCATTGGCTCGCCTTATAGCAAAGCATGCATCGTAGCTAATCTTGACCGACAAGCCATGCGAGTGTTTGTGGAGCAGGGAGTAGAGTTTTTAAGAGTAGGTTGCTTCGTATTGCTCTATTCCATGCAGCAAAAGCAGGGCCGAAGGTCGATGGTTCTGTATATGCCCATGAACAAGCCAAGGCACCACCCAAGCATAGAAGAATAGTAGCGTGTGGCGTGAGCTCTTTGCTCAAAAATCTCAAGTACAGCATACGTTGTGCACTTTCTAAAACCCACTCCTCTTGATCTGGGAGAGAGAATAAAGTTGGTGGGCTCTCATTTGAAAGTAGTGCAATAGGGGAGAGATGTTCTTGGAATATTGGTGCTGTCCCCTCACGTAACAAAATATCGATCAATGGTACAGATTGGAGATGTTTGCTCCAGCGTTGATAAAACTGTGTAGCATTACCCGTGATTTTCTCGATAACTCCATATATCGTTGCTCCTTCTATCGAAAGAAGATCAAGAAGTTTTTGCTCATGTTGACGAAGTTGCTGGGATATAGGGTTTTTTGTGGATATCAAAGCTCCTGGCTGAATTTGTGGACCATCTTTCCATGTTTTCCATGCGCTGAGACATCCAGGGTCAACCCCGATGCGAATCTCCTCTTCAGTATGAATGGCCACGAGTGGAAACTGTTTGCATACAGTCGGTTTGTTGGGCTCTCCAAATTGTGCATGAATCCGACAAAGATGCTCTGGATTCAAAAATGTGCAAGAACCACCTATTTTTCGTATCGCACCATCGTGTACGGGATCTGGTATTTGTAAAATTTGAGCTTGTCTTTGAACTTGCGCCTCTTCTGTTTTTTTTAGCATGGCGACGTTGCCTTGACAGCATCCTCCACTCGCATGACAAATATGACGAAGAGGGCCAAGGGTTTCAATTGTAGGCATAGGATTGTCTTTTGTGAAAGATGATGGGAAGCATAAGATGATTTGGCAGATATTTTTATGCGGCTTGTGGGAAGAACATCGTTAAAAAGTGGTGATAAATTATGAATTGAGATATATTTACACAGTATAAATCAAATTAGGGAACGCTATGTTTTTATTTACGCTTTTTACCGCGTGTAATCCATCAGATGCAACCATTACCGACGGGTATTGGCTAACATGGGTTTCAGTGAATTCATCTAACATTACAAAAAACGATATATTGACATATATGGAAAAGCCTGTAGAAGAACATCCTGAAGGTGCTCCGTCTGTGCATGCTTTTGAGTGTAGCGATCGTGGTTGGAATCGATTTAGAAACATATGGGAACCTGGATATATTGGACCAACAGATGGTAGCAATCCAGAGAATATTACGGGTGGTTCATGTATGTGTGGAGAAGATGGAACACCGGCTTGTGATGAGTTGACAGCAGAGAATTGTGAAGTTGTTGGTGAGTGTACAGATATTCTTGCCACCGAATTCTATACATTCCTGCAAAATGATGGATACTACCTTCTCCAGCAGGAAGTTACTCCTTGGCGTACCGAAGCATTGATCAATGGCGAAGGCGATCTTCAATTAACCGTACATCATGCGCTTCCAGAAGATGAAGATTTTCGATTCCACTTTAGTATTAAGCCAAACTTCATGCCGACACATTGCACAACGGGTGAAGATGGTTCACCACAGGTGGAGTATGTAGATGGTGCGAGTTGGTTGGACGAATGGTCCAGTAACGAAGATGGATACACCATATACTATCTCAATTCTGGGTCCTATCAACTGAATCCATCAGATGGATCTCCTTGGTTTATGATTACAGACTGGAGTTCTGGATTTGGTCATGCACGTTTTGCTGGTGAAGAATTTTCCTCGGTTCCTCCTGCATATGGAAACTACGAAGCTGATGAATCAGATGGGTTCATGTATGCAACCAATCGCGCTGAGCCAGACTTTGATCAGTATGGCGAGACAATCGCAGCCTTAACTGAGCGTACCGAAGCATGGGCGCAAGAGATTACATCGATTTCGATGCCTCCAGGACAAGACGGGTCAGCTTATTTTGGTCATAAGATTGAAGATAATTTATGGAGACCCATCAATTCTACAAACAACGGTCTAGACGGATGGCTTGAAATGCATAGCTCTTGGGTTCGTATTAAGGATGGTGCTACATTTGAGGTAGGAAGTAGTGTTGAAGGAGACTTTCAGATATCATATCAAGCACTGGAATCCAACTCTCGTATCGTTGTAAAAGGCTCCTTTGCGATAGAAGCGCTCAAAGAAGATCCTTGGGCATACCCCATCCTTGAAGAAGACAAGCGTGCAGAGAATGGTACTGAATTTTGTGGTGGTACAGAGCTTGGAGAATAGGTTGTATCCATTCTCGTGATTGATGTACAGATAAGGAGCTTCGGCTCCTATTTTTATAAAAGATTACTCAAAAAAATTGGCGTACAGTATTTCAGGAGCTAGACATGCATGTTGCGGTGTTAGTTGTACATTAATTTGAAAGAGGGTTTCATCATCAATGTATGCCATATCAGAATATTCTTCATCACCATTAAGACCACAAAAGACTTCATCATTATCTGTATCTTGCCATACGTATATCAAAAGTCCCTCGGTGAATGTTTCGGGAATAGGGATATCGATGGTCCAAGAAAAATCTCCCGGATTAAATATTTCTTGATCGAACATTGCAGCAGGGTGAGCGAGAAGATCGGTATCATACCATGCATGATGTGCACTGACATACATGGGTGATTGCATATCTTCTGAAGAAAGGGTGCCGGTCAAGTCGACTCTTCGATAACGAACAGTTTCGTTGATACAGGCTGATATGAAAAAGAGGATCATGGTGCACCTCGATATGCGATTGCCACATGAGCACCGGGAATTGTAATATTGGGATAATTTACCCATGGCATATCGATCCCAAGGCTTAATTCCCATTCTTTATGAATTCCAATGGCAAGTCCCATGCTTCCAGTCATCGTCCACTCGGTTTGGAGAGTATCTTCGATGAGGAGTTCATCTTGCGTTTGAATTTCTGTTCGAAGATTGCCTAGGCTGTGTTTACTTCCCAAGAGGAGCCATGGACGAAGGCGGCCAAATGGCTTTGATAATTGAATTCGTCCCTCTGTAGAAGGACCATTCCATGGATAAGGACCTGATTGTGTAAGCCAACCACCAAGAATGCTTCCTGTGATGCGTACAGAGCCTTCGTACCAGATGGCACTTAGCCCAATAGACGGCTGCCATCGTTCCCATGAGACGCTTTGTGCTTCAACAATCCATCCCCATGTGTCGGAAAATCCGTGTTGAAGTCGAAAGCCTTGCCACGCCGTACCAACTTGAACATGTGCAGCGGTTCCTTTTCCACCTCCACCGATGGAATCGGCGGGGTTGTTTAACAATTCGAAAAGCAGGAATTTCATGGATATTCCGGAAGGTTGTATAATTCTTTTGCTGTTCCGGAAAGAACCCTTTCTGCTTCGTCTGCAGTATATCCAGCTCGGCTCATTGCATCGATGTTTCGTTCTGTATAGTCGGCTACAAAACCCGGACTTTGCGGTCCATCACTCCCAAAAATCATTTTATCGATGAGATTATTTTCTTTGACGTATGTGTATGCTTCTGCAAGGACTTCGCCTTCCGGATCGGAAGATCGAGAGCCAAACGCACTGGGCTCAAGCCAGATATTATCATATCGAGCGGCAAGTTCATAGCATCGTTCCATCGTATCGCTCTTACGATTGATAAAATCATAGCACATATGTCCCAAAACAAATTGGGTTTGGGGGAACATCTCAATGGCCTCTTCTAGGTATAATGGATTTATGTATGGTTCCGTGGGGTTGGTACCTGGAAATGGACTTGGTCCTGTATGTATGTATACTGGGGCTTGGTTGTTTCCTGCTAATTCATAGATAGGATAGTACCGAGGATCATCCATCCGGAAGTGCTGATGAGTGTGAGCAAGTTTCACACCAATCATTTTGGGATGCTGTAGTGCTTCGTTGAGTGCAGAAAGTTGTTCTTCTCCTTGATTTTCCCATTCTTCAACAGAAAGGGAAGCGATACCGTACAAACGGTCGCTTTGTTCGATCTGCGAGATAACAAATTCATTGGTGCTTACTCCTACGGAACGGGGAGCATAAACAGAATATAGGAATCCTCTTTCGAGTCCCCCTTTGTCGAGCTCTCGTTGGATTCCTTGTGCAGATAAGGTATCTTCAACAAGGGATTCTGGTGTGAGACCGAATGGAAAGGGAAATCGAGAAGTTAAATATCGCTGCGAACCTTCTCCAATATCTCCCCATTCTCCTGTGTGTAGGTGCATATCAATGACGTCTAGTCTCGCTCCATCGTACATAATGCCTAGTTCTGGCGCACTACAAGCCAGCCAAAATAATATCATATGTCCTCCATAAAAACTGATCTATCTCAATTATTAGAGTTGTTCATGAATGTTGCATAGTTGTCAAAATACAGTGCTAGAACGAGCAGTGTACCTTTTCATTTTTGCTGAGCTCTTTCATGGCGTTCATGGTTTTGGCCACACTCTTTCCGACAAATATTTCGGTGAGCCCACTGGGAACGCTTCCACCGGCTTGAGCCCAGGTATGGTATTCTCCAAGGGTATACCCATCTCCGATATCGAAAAGAGTCCACGCCCCAAGTGCAAGGGGAATTTGAATCATGCCCTCTATTTTTGCTTTTAGCTCTGCATTGAGTACAGATTCGGGGTCTTCGATGTGCTTCCACGACATTTCGCGAACGCGGCCACTGGATTTCTTTTGGAGGTTGGGATTGGTATTGCTTCGTACGACCCACCATCGGTCGGCCAAAATCGGTATGGGAAGGGTCATGAGAGTGATACGATGGTTTTGACAGGGAAGATTGTTGACCACTTTTGCATACGATACCGGTGTGTACCCCGTGTGTTTTTCACCGTTGTTGATGGTGGCCCACATCGTATCGATATCGATGTGGAATATCCCCACACCCCAGCCGATTTTGGATGAAAATCCGGGCATGGGCTCGACACCGGTGGCTATCTCACCTTGTGCGGCGAGTGCATAGGATTCTTTTGGAATGCTGGGATGCGTTGATGCGATAAAGAGCTTTCGAAATGGATCGAGTTCTTTTTGTACTGCGTGTAATTTCTCTTCGTCGAAGAGGGGTTGTGCGAACAAGACAGAGCATACGAGGTACAGCATCAACAAATCCTAGGGGTACTGATTAGCATAGCGCATTATGCTCGGTTTCAAAACGTTCAAATGGAAAAATTATTTCGCGCTTTACTCTATGCCCCAATTTCGTAAAATATCCACAATCAGCAAAGCCAAAAGCCAAAA
>NYTD01000063.1 GCA_002683315.1 Deltaproteobacteria bacterium
AACAACAAAACGCAACACATTCGATTCAAAAGGAAGTGAAAATAGATGAAACGTCGTACTCTTTTGGATCAACGCGACAACCGGTTTCGCTATGATAAAAACGCCCAAACCAGTTGCTACATTAATCCAAGAATCTTTTTGAAGCCAACCTGACACAGGATATCGAGGATACAAATATGCCAACAACAGAAATAGACCTGTTGCAAAACCGTGTAAAAGTATCGATATCACTGTACACTCCCAGAGTTGTTACTGGGAGATATCTAACCCAGGAATCAGCGCGGCCTCATCAATAATACCAGTAAGTCTGATGCAGTACAATTCACAGTCGGGATCGTCATGATCGGCAAAGCCATCGCCATCATTATCTTCATCATCAAGACAATCTCCATCACCCATACCTCCAGATTCCATATTAGAGGTACTGTTTGGACATTCTATACAATCAAGCCCTACAGTAGATAATAATCCAGTACACACTGCATTGGGTTCTGTTCCCATGTTGAGAAGAACACCCATTCCAGAAGTATCTCCAAGGCCAGAAAATCGTGCTTCGCCGATGACTTCACCATCTGCTGAAAAAGTTCCCGAGATACTAAAATCAAACACAGGGATTTCTGCTGTTGCATACGGGATTACAAGTTGTTCTGTCTGTGCCGAGAAATACGGACGTGTGCTGAAATCTACGCCACCAAAACTCCATTGTGATCCGACAGGCTCAAAAAGACCTGTGACATCATCACGCTCACCGAGATTAGCAACAAAATCAATCTCATCTCCCACCAAGGTAGAAACTCCAAATAGCAATGGCATATCAATAAAGGTACTTAATAATGCTCCAACTCCAGGCGGCTCTATGTATTCAGCTTCATCCAGGGCAATTAAGTATGTCTGACCAATAAGATCGGTTGGATTAATCGTCAGTTCATCACCATAAGAAGATGTAGAAAAACTTATCTCAGGCTGAGAACCACAAAGATCAAAGAGAAGATTGTAGCTCTCTGAAGAATCCCATGAACCAGATTCTGGTACAATTGTGATATTGAATCGTGTCTCATCCCATTCGTATCCAACAGGAACCTCGGCTCCAGTGGAGTCTGTAGCAGTGATGGAGAATGTTGGATTGCTCTCTGAAAAAACCACTGTGACAGAATCTCGATAAAACCATCCCCCAGTCCCATTCGATGGAGACTGATCAACGATTGTGGCTTCACACTCTTCGGCAACAACCTCTCCTGTATCTTCTACCAATAAACCGGTATCAGCTGCATCAGGCTTACTCTCATTGTTGCATGCCATCCATGCCATTGAAAATATATAAAACATCATTCCTCCTAAGTTACGTTGTACAACTAATGTTGATTGAGAGTATAATTACTCTATTTCTGTTTCGACATTGATATCAAGAACATACCAATAAAAATCACTACCAGAACCATTATATGTCTTGATCTGAACCCCCCATACACCAGCTTGATCAGTGGAGTATGTCAGATATGGATCAGTTGAATTAGCATTAAGGCCATGATTTCTGTACTTAACATAGTTGGTATCTGGATCTTCAAGGGCTTCAGGAGGATACAAATAAATCATGGCGTCAATTGGTGATCCAAATTGATTGGCATCAATCTTGATTGTAAGATCATGCTCCCCTTCTCCTAGCTCTAGAAGATACCAATCACGATCATAATTACTATCTATAATACCCAATACTCTGTCTCCTGATTCAACATACTGGCCTGCAGCCATACCATCATTGAACTCATCACTTTCTATTCCAGAGTATTCCAATGGAGGCTTTACTTGTGAAAACAACGCTTCCCAGAAATGATTGTCTCCAAAACCATTGTACTGCTCTTGAATACCTGCTGAAATAGTCATGCCTTCCTTAACAGGCACAACGAGAACAGGATCCGTAGACTCACCAAAAAATGTCGCTAGAGCGGTCTGAGATCCACTCTTAATCGAAACTAGAGTATCTGCGGTAGAGCCAAGATCTTGCGCTCGAATCCAAACTTTAAGCCACCCCTCCTCGGGAAAGTCAAAATCAAATACTTCAAGATCAGCCTGCTCTGAAAACTCACCACAAAACCATGTTTCCATCGGAATATACTGAGCCTCTTCATATGTTCCATTGGGTTCTATTTCCATGACAGGACACGGAGGAGGATCAAAATCGTCAGCTGTGTCTTCCGCAGTATCCTCTGACTCAGAAGTATCGATGGGCTCATCGCTGGGTTGATCTTCTTGAGATTCTTGGTCAAGTGGTACCTCAATACAAGAGACACATGCGGAACAAGCGAACAATAATGATAGAAACATGATAAAATACCTCAATAGATGTCAAAATAGATTAACGAAAAGCCAGAGCTTATGCTTGGAGCCATGATGAAATTTTCTCAAAACAAAAAACGAATCACAACACATTATGCAACATACATGCCTATCTTTACGGTATTTTTTTTAATGGGATGTAGTGATGATAAGTCAAATGGGTACAATATTAATCAACTTTTCCCGCAAATAGTCCCCCAAGTTGAAGAGGTGGATATGGGAGAGGTCGTCGTTTCCTATTCTACTGAAAATATGTTTCAGATCCTCAATTCTGGACGCTCTTCATTGGATCTCAGTGTGAGTGTTTCAGATAATGATGATGGTATATACACGATCATACCAGAAGAAACCAGTATTCCAGTCAATGAGGCAATGACCTTTGCAATAGAGTTTGAACCTAGAACGTACCTAGAATACAACCGAGAAATTGTCATCATCAGTAATGATCCGGAACGTCCTCAGCTCAACATTCCAGTGAAAGGAGTGGGCATTGATGGACCAGTTCCTGATATTAGCATTACACCCGGATTCTTAGATTTTGGAGAGGTCAATCAGGGAAGTTCAAGAACAGAATACTTCCAAATCCAAAACAGTGGAACAGGCGTTTTGGAAATAACAGATGTTGCAATCACTGGATCTGAAGATTTTACCGTGATCAATGGATTCGCCAATACCGCATATGCACAAGGACAAAGTACAACAGTTATTGTCGAATACGCTCCTACAGCAGAAGAAGGAGATAACGCAACCATTACCATACAAACAAACGATCCAGATGAACAGGAAATCACGGTCACATTACTGGGAAATGGAGGAGGGACATTTGAATATCCGATTGCTGACTTTCCTTGTCCAAATCAAGTAGATCCTCCAACAACCATTAGCTTTAATGGTTCGGAATCCTATGATCCGTCAGGACTAGAACCTTTATCGTATTCATGGGAACTCATTGAAAAACCCCAAGGTTCTAGCACAGACTTCGATGATAATGATTCGCCAACCACTCCCTTATTTATTGACTCTTCTGGTGACTATACCGTTGGACTAACTGTACAAAACACGATTGAACTAGAATCAGAGCAAGCGCTCTGCTCTTTCACCGCGATTCCTGATAAAAGTGTTCAATTTGAGCTCACTTGGAACGTAGGTGATTCTGATATGGATCTTCATTTAATTCAGCGTAAAGATGGAGAATATAACCTATTCTCATATGAATCTGATTGCTGCTGGTGCAATCCTAATCCTGGATGGGGAGACCCTGGAAACAATGACGATCCAGATCTTTCTTTGGACAATCGCGTTGGTTATGGTCCAGAAACCATCCACATAGAAAGTCCTTATGATGGAACATATGGACTTTTTGTACACTACTTCGATGACAAAGGCGGTGGTGCAGCTACTGCGACACTGAGAATCTACATAAACGGAACACTAGACACTGAAGTTCCAATGGTACTCACTGAACGAGACTTATGGCAAGTCGGACAATTCGTCTATACTGGTGGTGTTGGTACATTTGTTATTAGCGATGAAGATATCGATCTAAATACACAGCAGATGTGCAATTGATGACGAGCAATCCGACAGAAAACATAACGAAATCTTTGCCATTTGGTCAAAGTATCCTATCACTTAATCAGCAATCACCTACATCGTATTCCGGCGCACCATTCGATTTGGGATGGAAGCGACTGTACGGTGGACATCTCATCGCACAATCTCTTCTTTCGTCTCATTTATCTTCTTATGTAAAGGGCTCGCTAAGCTCTTTTCACGCTTGTTTTTTACATATTGGCAATTGTAGACACACATTGAATTATAGCGTCGCTCCTCTTCGGATTGGCAGAGAATCATCTCGAGTACAAGTGCAAGCCAAACAAAACAATCGGTTTCTCTTTCAGATAATGGCATCCTACACCGATACTTCCTCACAACAACATGGTCACAACCCTCAATTCCCTTCTGTGATCGAACCAGAAGAGCTCGAAAACGATCATGAGATGCTTCACACTCTCCTTCGTGACTTCCCACACTCCACTGGATTGAAAAGTTTTGTACAAAGACGTATCAATACAGATACGGGACTCGACATCAAACCGATCTTTCCCAATAATTTTTTGCATAGCGAAGAAAAAAGCACGAAGCGTCAATTGTGGTTTCGAATGCGCAGTCATATCCCCCAAGATCTTGCTTCTTTACTTCTTGCCTACACTTCGGATTTTCTGCTTGTTGGAACCTCTTTACAGTCACATAGTCTCTCTATCTTATCCCCATCCGTAAAATTTGTAAGTCTTGATCATTCCATGTGGTTCTATAATGAAACACCACAAAACGAATGGATTCTCATGGATGCAAAAAGTGAGGTATATACGAAAGGCCGCTCTTTGGTACAAGGAGATTTTTATACACGTAATGGTATCCATATTGCTTCTTGCAAACAGGAAGGATTCTTTCACATTCGTGATCGAGTACATACATGAGCCCTCCATCAAAACGAAACATTTTTTTTGAACTTGGCCTCCCCTTTTCCATAGCACTGGTTTTTCGAAACCGAAAAAGATGGAAACAAGACTTTGCCCCTCTTTGTACAAATCATCCTGTTCTTGTCATTCCTGGCTTGGGTGCAGGAGATGGCTCTACCCGGGCATTACGCGCTTTTTTACGAGAGATCGGACTATGGGTTCACGGGTGGAAGCAAGGGATTAATCACGGTCGAATCGGTCGGATTCTCCCCAAAATAATAGCGCACGTGATTACGATATCAAAAAGGCACAAGGCACCTGTCGTACTTATTGGATGGAGCCTTGGAGGACTTATCTCACGAGAGATTTCACGTCAGATACCCGAACATGTGAAGGCTGTCTGCTGCATGGGTTCTCCACTTGTTGGTGGTCCTACCCATACAATCTACGCTCGCCTATATGAACGAACAGGAAGTAATCTTGAGGAAATGGCTGAGCTCATCGCAAAAAGAGAATCTGTCCCACTTACTGTTCCTTGCCACATCATGTACTCCAAACGTGATGGAGTTGTACATTGGGAGGCATGTATTGATCAATACAACAAACATACTACCCATAAAGAGATCAAGACTCCTCACTTCTCGATGGGGACATCACAAGAAGTATTCAAAGAGCTATATGTCTGGATACAAGATCTTATCGAACAACAATAAACAACTATAGATTCTGTGTTCGCTGATTGCTCTACCATTCATTTTTATTATCGTATACAATCACTTTTGGTCGTCTATTTTTTCCACAACGCAAATACAAAATCTTTATCTCTAGATTGTCTTGATACTTCAGACTTCGATAAGAAATTATAACATCGTTAGATTTCATACCCCCAAAACAAAAAATTTGGACTCCAGATGAGCTTTCATTATATTCCTCCAGAACAAAATACTGCCCCCATATTGATTAGCATCCCTCATTGCGGTACAGAAATCCCATCTGGCCTGGGTATGAAAGCGAAAACCTGCCC
>NYTD01000064.1 GCA_002683315.1 Deltaproteobacteria bacterium
AGTTTTCTTTGGCCAACGCTGCACAGGTTGCGGCGATTATAGCATCCATTGTAGCTGTTATAGAGATTTTTATTGGGAAGTAATGTCGTCTACTTCCTGTGCATAGATACAATTCAAATTGTGTTGTGTTTTGGGTGTGATGTGGAAGTCAGATTCACGGAAGTTCGCGAACGTATTTTTTGGAGACGTGTCCTTTTTCAATATAATCTTCTTGACCGAGCACATACACATACATCCACGTTGGTCCCTCAGCCACAAGCTTCAGCTCAGTACCGTCTGAGAGCTGCTTTATGACATCTGATTTGAGGTTGGATTTTACCCGAAGATTGAGCCAAGGTTCCTTTTCGTTGTATGTGTTGTAGACGATGTGTGTTCCTTTGACAATCCGAAACGAACATCCTCCTTTTTCGATGGTGCCATCTTCTTTTTGATGGGACATGCGTAAGGGAGTGGTTCCGTTCATTCCATTTCCTCGATGATCCCTTCGAATACGATAGGGATGTTTTTGACCCTTGACAGTGAGGAGATACTCAAAAATGAGGGAGTTCTCTGTTTCGATGGTTTGTACGTGCCCTGTAGAGATATCGACGGGACTTTCTTTTCCAAAGGAAAGAACGGTCTTTGTATCGAAATAATATCGAAGAGCAGATGAAGATTCAGGAATGGTGCATTCTATCCCAAGTGGAGCATTTCCTGTGGATAATATGTCTTAGGAGAGTCTCTACGAGTCTAAATTGTAATTATTCACAAGGGCGTTCTCGATCGATGCTAACGGGTACTGCTTCAAAGGAAAAAGAAGCAGACAGCGCATCCAATTCACCATCGCCGTCAAGATCGGCATCGAGTTGGTTTTCAAGAAACGTGAGCATGAGTACAGCAAAAGAGGGACCGATCTCGGGGTCGTTTTCTACGACTTCTTCCAAATCATCAAAGGATACGGCACCACCAATCATACCGTTGATGATGTTTGCTCCTTGTGGGTCCATAGTACCAACAATCTTGGCATTCTGCAACAACACTTCAGTATTGGAAAAGCTGACCAAAAATCGAAAAGAACCTCCGCTTCCATTTAGTTGACCATCTTTGACCTCAGTATCGAAAAACTGATTTTCAGCCTCTCCCTCATCTGTTAGGCTGCTGCAAGTAACAGACATTTCAGAACCTTCGAAGTTATTGGAGCGCTCTCCATCAAAGTCATGTCCGAGTAGAATGTCTATATCGACACTTTTATCATTTTCATAGCCTTGGAAATTTTTGAAGTCGAGTAGGATAAGCATTTCGGCGCGACGAACGGTTTTTGCAATATACTCGTTTGGGTCACCACCAAGTACAGGTCCAACCATGGGGTCTTCAAACAAATGAGCAAGACCATTATTGGGAACACCATCTCCCGTGAGGTCAAAACCTTCATCTGAGCTGAGGAGTACGACTTCATTCATCACAAATTCGGGATCGATGAGTGGTCGAAGATCTTCAGTTTCCATTGGTTCTTGCTCTTTTTCTGTACAGCCTACAGCAAAACCGAATGTTATAATACTTCCCAATAATAGAGCCTGTTTGAACAATGAATCACTCATGATTTACCTCCTCATCAGTAGATTTTGATTGATTTTGTTATTTTTTTGAAGTCTTGTCAAAAAAAAATACATTTTTATTCAAAACTCCTACTAGGAAGTGACCTGCTTGCATTTTACTTATCTTAGGGGGTGTAAAATAAATTGGGAATATATGATAAAAGAACGACTAACCAATCTTAGCAGCGATTCCATTCTTGTTATTTGTGACTTCACTACATCATATGGAGACTATTTCGTAACTTCGAGCAAAAATAGTTATTTTTGTACTCCTTTTGAAGAAGTACAATGAAAGAAGCTATGGTTTTGGTCATGAACAGAATCGACTCTTTGAGAGATGATTGGCTGTTTTGACATATTCAAATTGAGATCTAAAGCTTATTCCAGCAATTCCAAGACTTTGTTTTCAGCATCGCCTTTGTTTATTGTTTTGAGTACGATGGTCATGTCTCTATCGATGACAATATACTGAGGGCGTCCCCCGCCTTCTTTGTATTGAAAATAGACGGATTGTCCACTGTCGTGAAGGAGTAGTGCATCTCCACCAATATCTTCGGCCCATAGTGCTAGTTCATTGTTGGAATTGGCATATAGTACGACGATAGATGTAAGACCTTGATCGCGATGATCGAGATAAAATTGATTGAAACTCGGACCCGAGTTGCGACAACCACCTCAGGTGAATGAACTGAGGTCAAGGAAGATGACTTCCCCATAAAAATCATGCAATGATACAGTTTGGAGATCTCTATCAAGAAGGGAAAAATCCTCCGCGCAATCGTTCATACGCGTACCTTCCGTTTGTTGTGCACAGATATCTGAACCATTGTTACTTTGCTCTGGTTCAGAAGTCGGTTGTGGCGCTTCTGGCTCAGCAGATTGTTCTGGTTCTGTAGTCGGTTGAGGGGTTTCAGGTTCTTGTGTTTCATTTTCAGAAGTGTTCTCTGATTCATTTTGTGAAACATTGGCCTCGATGACATATTCGTAGTTTGTATCTTTGTCTTGTGCACAAGACAGGAAAAGTGAGAGGAAAATCATATGAACTCCTAGGTGGTACAAATTGTTTAACGTAAGAATAGCTGAACACAAATCTTTCCTGTTTTGATATGCTGTCCTTGTGTGTCACCTACTCGGTGTCTGGAGGGAAAATGAAATTTACATTAACGATTGATTGTCCCCAAAAATGGGATTCGATGAAGGGTGACGATCAAATTCGTCACTGTGGTATGTGTAAAAAAAACATTCATAATCTTGAAGAGTATCGTGAAGAAGAGGCCCATTCCATAATTGAAGAAGGAACAAATTGTGTTCGAATGGAAGCCAATCATCGAGGGCAGATCAAAACGATTTCCGGTTTCTCCAAGAGCCTACTCCTGATGGGGTTGGCGATGGGGTGTGGGGATACTTCACAGAAAAAAACAAATTCGACCAATCCAGATAATTCCCAAGTAGAAAAACCTCTAGAGATAAATGTTGGAGAAGTGAATCCATTACACAAAGTAGAAGAAACAGGCGAAGTGCAAAAAGAAGAGAAAAAGCCTCATTTTGTTGGGAAAGTAGCACCCAAAAAAGGTGAGAAAAAAGAGCAAGCCAAGGATGAAGAATCAAAAGAAGAACAACAATAGGAGATACCTTCAACAAAAAAATCCTTATGTTCTGGCTTTTGTGTTCATAACTTTGCGTTATGCTTGGCCTTGAAGTCCAAGAATAAATGCAAGTGCGGCGAGTAATACTGTGTAAAGATGAAAGTTGCCCAACCGGTAGCAGAGTATCCATTTTTGCTCTTATTTAAATATTACGTGCTTCATAATACACTTGGTGACGTTCCTGTTTCATTTTTCCTTAATACTGATACATCTCAATAGGTATGGTAGTCTACAAATCTTCCAAGGAGTAGATTATGAAGAACCACATATATTTTCATTCAATATTCGCATTGTTTGCAATTGCCTGTAACAATGGTGATTTGGATGAAAAATCGATTGAAAGCGAAACAAATCAAGAAGAAAAAACGGAACAAGAGGAATGGATAGAGGAAAATCCTGATTCTCTTCTTGATATCTCTGAGTATGCATCTGGTGTGTATACTTTTGCAGGGTCTGGTGAATATGTCAGCGTAGATGGCATAAAAGAAGGCGCAAGCTTTGCCGACCCGATTTATATGCGAGAAGGGCCTGATGGTTGGATGTATATCCTTGATCGTATGACGGGAACAATTCGTCGTATGTCACTAGATGGCACAGTAGAAAGTATTTCTTTTCAGGGGCCACAGCCTCGGGATGCAATCGGTTTTGATTTTGCAGACAATGGTGATTTGTATGTAGCTTCATCTGATGAGCATTGTATTTATAAAATCAGTCAAGGTGTATCTTCTGTGTTCGCGGGTACGTGTTCTGTAGAAGGAAATGATGGCGCGGCTGGATATGAAGATGGTGCGCAAGCGAAATTTTATTTTCCAAAAGAGATTGTCTTTGATTTGGATGGAAATCTTATCGTCGCAGATGCCAGCAACTCTCGTATTCGTTCGATTTCACCCAATGGTATAACTTCTACAATCGCAGGAGTAGATGGGTTTGGACTGATAGAAGATGGTCCGGCTCTATCATCAATAGTCTATTTCCCAATTTCAGTTACAATAGATGAAGACAACAATATATACTTTTCTGGTCTTGATAACTGTGTACGAAGAATCGTCGATGGAGAGATTGAAACTCTTGCAGGATTGTGCCAAAATTACTCGAATGTAGGTACAGATGATGGTGCAGCCTTGGATTCTCGGTTCGATTTACCTCGAGGATTGTATTTTAATTCTCAAGACGAACTCATGATTGCAGATGCAAGTAACTCTCGGATTCGGATCTTGTCCTCAGATTTATCCCAGGTGTCCACAATGGCTGGTACTGTATCAGGATTTGCAGACGGTGCATTGGAAGAAGCTGCTTTTGATTATCCTTCTAGTATGGTAGAGGTTGATGGAGTGTACTTGGTAACTGATTCAGTTAATGGGCGCATTCGACTCGTTATCCCATAAGAGATGATTTGCAGATCTCCATATCGATATATTTTTATTGATATGGAGATGGTATTGTTTTGTTGCAGAGGATGTATTTATTGACTAAATCTTTTGAAGATAGACTTTAACCCTCCATTTTTCTACTTTATGTGATGAAAGCATTCAAGAAGATCTTATTTATACCAGCAGCATTGATTTGCTGTTGTTTATTATTAGAGGGACTGGCATATATCTTTGAGACAAGCAATTCACCTTTGTCATCCAATGTACCGACACCCGATGCACATAGTATTCGCACACTTGAAGGTTCTTCCTCTCTACCAAAGGCGAATAATTCTATTACAATCCCTCCTCAAAAAGATGTTGGATGGGGATTTGAACCGGGCAGTATTATAGAGCAAGGAAATATACGAAGTCCAATAAATTCACTGGGACTTCGCGGTGAGGAGATTCCACCCAAAAAAAAAGAAGAACTACGAATTTTGTTTGTGGGTGATTCCAGTGTATATGGATTTGGTGTTCACACTGAAGATACCTTTATTTCATTGATCGAGAAAAAATTAGAATCTATTCTCAAGAAAGAAGTGGTTACTGTCAATGGAGGTATACCCGGTCATTCTTCTGATCAGTCCTTGGCGTTACTCAAGGCCGTTGGAGGCGATATTCAACCTGATTATGTCATCATTGCCAATATCTGGAGTGATATGTATGTTGGTGTACACCCCAAAAGAGAAGAGTCTCCTTTGGCACTTGTTCGTGTTGGGAGAAGATTGCTTTCTCCATGGTTGAGAGAGCAAAAAATTTCATGGATTTATACCGGTGTTGATATTTCCAAAGAGCCTGAAAATGGTGCACGGGTAGCACTTCGTACCTATCAGAAAAATTTAATGAATGTACATGCACAGGTAATCAAAATGAATGCCGAACCGGTATTCATTCTTTTGCCCGCTCCGATTGATTTGTCAAAAGAAGAGATTCCCAATTGGGTTGATGAGTATCGCCTTGTCATGGAGTATGTATCTTCACAAACGAATGCTCATCTCATTCATGTACCCAAAAGATGGAAAAGTACAGATCCTCAAACGGAAGACTTTTTTGATAATGTTCATCCATCCAAAAGCGGTCATCAAAAAATAGCGACGATCATTGCCGACTACTTCTCTTCTTCTATTCTGAATCGGTAATAGCGGTTCGAACCAATCGAAATCCTTGGTACTTATATCGAAATGTAGCGTAGCTGCCGTATCGAATAGATACACGACAATATTTTTCAAAGTCACACCACGCTCCTCCTCGACGAACACGCGAAGGATTGTTCGCTTGATATATGAAAGGATCTGTTTCATCTTTGGAACGATAATTTGTATAGGTATCCCATACCCACTCAAATACATTTCCACTCATATCGCACAACTGAAAAGCATTTTTTTGAAATGTACATACAGGTTGCGTGATGTACTCATTTTTTCGATTTCCTGTAGATGTTATTTGCGATATTTGGCTTGAGCCTGCATAGATGTACTGCTCATTTCCGCGTGCCGCATATTCCCATTCTGCTTCCGTAGGAAGTCGCCATCCTGTGCACGAAAAATTATCCCAAACCACTTTCTCATGAGTAATGGTATAACATTGTCTTAAATTCATTTTCTGACTCAAGGCATTTGCAAATTGAGCCGCTTCAAACCATGTGATTTGTTCGACAGGGCAATTGCTTCCACATTGTTGATAATAACTTGGGTTAATGCCCATGATGCTCTGGTACTCTCCTTGCGTGACTTCATGCGTCATCATGTGATAAGGACGTGATATGGTCACTTGGTGTGATGGGAATTCATCTTTGAAGCATAGGTGTTTGGATTCTAAGTCACATCCCATCGTGTATGTTCCGGATGGAATAAGTACTGTTTCCACAGCAGGAAATTCAGCATATGCTAACATTTGAATAAAGATGATGTTCATGGTTCGAAAATGAAAGATTAGAATCACGAAAAGATACTATAAACATTGATTGTTTTCAACTTTGAAATCAATTTTGGACGAAATATCTGATAGCCTCAAGATATTATAAACATCAAAGATGTGATTGTATACGCAGCTCTCTATGATTGTCTTTGCGAGGATTCAAGAGCAACCCAATTTCATGATTCTTGTACCGTAGTTTTATTTTGCCCTTTGATCCAATCCATAAGTGTTTGATAGGCCTGTTCCCAGTCTGCTGTACCCACTCGACCTCCTTTGTGGAAAAAATCCATTCCTCCCTCATACGGGAACAAAAATCCAAACATTTGTGGGTCTTGATCAAAATAATGTTCAAATTGGACTCGTCCACGAAGTCGAGAAAAGAAGATGAAGTATGTATTTTCTTGATCAAGAAAGTCTTGATGCATATCGACAAGTGCTTGTTTTTGAATTGCATAGTTCTCATCAAATGTTTTTCGAAAGCAGGAGCGTCTCATACTTTCATCGCAAATAATATTGATTCCAGATTGTTTTATGGCGCTGTGTGCCAGTGGGAAATACATGAATAGACGATCAAATACGCTCGTATTATTTCCATCGATTGCATGTTTTCGGATACCAGTGTAGGGATTACCAGTAAAAAACGATTTGATGTTAATATTGTCGACTTCTTCGGAAAAGACTTTGGTTTTCTCAACATTGAGATACTCCAAACCAGAAGGTATTTGTGATATTTTAGCTATTGGATTGTTTTGTGCGTGTACCTCACGCAGTGATGGGTGTCTTTCAAGACTGGGAAGAGCGGATATATTATTGTGTCCAACCATGAGATACTGGATGGATAATGGCAATAGAGGAAGAGAGGAAATACGATTTCCGTTAAGATTTAGGTGCTTGAGCTCTTGTAGCTGAATCATATTGGGTATGCTTTCCAAGCCCATACACGATGCATTGAGCTCTTCTAGCTGAGTTAGCTGAATTACAGAAGAGGGGAGAGCTTTGAGTTGATTTGCAAAGATCCATAGTTTTTTGAGCTTGGTAAGCGCAAATATTTCCTTGGGGAAGACTTCAAATCGATTGAATTGAATCTTGAGAATGTTTAGATTGATCAATTTGGAAAAGGATTCGGGAAGAAATTGCAACTTGTTGTTGGAAATATCTAGAACTTCAATATGCGAGAGATATTGAATATTTTCAGGGATAACGCGCATGAGTTTGTAGTGAAAGTCGAGCTTTTTTAGCTCCATCACCCAAGGAACTTTTAGTCTTGCGAGCATTCCCAGAATCCACAATGTCATTTCATGACGAAAGCTATATTCGACCTGATCAGACCACGTTCGTACATCCTCCAAAGAAGAATAATCTTGACGGTAATTCATCTCCCATTCCAGCTCCGATATTGTGTGAATGGTGTTGTCGAAATGTCGCAGACTATTCAGCATAAACTGACGTTCCGTATCGGAGAAATAATGCTCTTGATCGATAAGTCGTACTTGTGATTTCATAGTATCTCTTCGTGTTTTGGGGTTAATTATCTACGATAAGATGTTTGTTTACGTAATACTAAGGATTGGACATTGCGTCCCTATTTTTGATGTACATCATTTCTCCAAGATCATGAACGTTTGGCTAAGGGACATTTCATCCTCGTGATCATGAAAACATGGAGGAGCCATCTAATTTCAGAGAAGTATGCAGAATCCTATACGTATTTTAATGCCTCTATAAGATTTCTGCGGCACCCTTAGGCGGACATGGATGGTTGATGACATCTCCATTTTCTTCAAACCATTCCTTGGCTTGCGGGTATCCTCCTTTGGTGTCGATAAGAAAACCAAACAGCGCGCTGTATGATCGAAGAAGCCCTTCTTCGAAGTAGTGTGACACCCACAGTGTTTTGGGATCGATATTATGCTCTGAACATAGGAATGTAATAATATCTTGGGTCTCAAGCATGACACGGCCCTCTTCTATTTCGAGTGCAGGAAATGTACATCTTCCGTCGTTTACGCGAGAGACATATTCTCGAACGGGAGGGCAATCAAAGATTGGTTTTACCTTACTTTGAATTCCGGCAGAAGCAATAAAAACCGCTAGTTTTGTACAAAAAGGACACCCTGCTTTTAAAAAGAGTCTTCGTTGATCTGCGTTGGGCTTTGGAAGGTCTTTGTATTCACCAGACATATATATCTCCATTGGTACTATTTCTTTATGGAGTGTTAACAGGATATTACGATTTCGCATAGTATGAGATTGTTTTCTCACGTATTGCTGTCGGAATAATTACAAGGATAGAATGATCTCTTTGAGCGCTTTTTCCATATCTTGTGTCATTTGGTGTTCGTTGTGAAATGAGGTGTAGATAACCCTTCCTCCTGCAGAAAACTGAAGGGCAAGAGGAGCATTGTCAACAAGTCTCATTCGGTCAGTGAATGAATAGACACTTCCTTGAAGCATAATGGATGAACCTGGTCCTGCAGATTGCGGAAGAACCCACGCATCAAGATCATAGTATAGACTTGCAGTTGTATTTCCAATTGCACCGGCTATGGTTGGATCCAACACATCAGCCAATACGTTTTGTGATGCTCCGACATAGGGATGTTCATGTGTATGTAATCCAACATCATCTGGATTAAGGATATCGTCATCACCATAAAATTCGATGGCATATGGGAAGGTCGCTTCTACAATACCATGTGCCCAATCGGATGCATACATCGAACCTCCATCGGCAACATAGTCTTGTAGGTTGGAGGACACAACACCGCGAGAAGCAATCCAATCCATTGGCATGCCGCAGTTAAAGAAGATGATGTCATACTCTGCGAGTAGCTCAGGACTGGTAAGCAGATTCATGTAATTGCTGTGTCCATAAGAATCAAATGGGATTTCAAGATCGTTGAGTAATCCGCCAACGTTATCATAATCACCGACAACAACGGCCACCTTAACAGAGGCTGGATTAAGACACGTCTCTTCTTGCATCTCATAGGCTCCACCAGGGAAAAGCACATCAAAAGATGTGCCATAGCTTCCCTTTTGAACAGATATGTGATGTTCTCCAACAGTGACTCCTTCCAAAGTGTATCTTCCCTCTGCATCGGTATAGTCTTGGATGACAATGTCTTGAACTCCATCATTATTGTAGTCGATCGATACACTGACAAGGGCACCAACAATCCATCCTTCTCCAGATGGATCGCAGATTCTTCCTGAGATGGAACCTGCACCTGTTTGGCCATGCAGCTCTACTTTCATATCTGGACCAGGCGCATTACTTTGCACCCACAAATCCCCAAAGTAATTTTGGTCTTCCTCTGGTGCAAAGGTAACGGGAAATGAAATGGATTCACCAGCTGGAATGGTAAAGGGTAATTCTATATTCCCTTTTGCAAAAACAGAGCCCAAAACCAATGTGTTTTCTATTATCACCGGTTCCGAACCAATGCTCTCAAATGTGATGTTTCCTTCTCCAACCGAACCGACTTCAACCCAGTCAAATGCATAGGGATTGGGGGATATTTTCAATGCCGGATATGCTGCTCGACCAATAAGAGGAACATCCAGTGATGGATGGTATTGTGCATTGCTCTCAATGTGCATCTTTTGTGTGTCTGATACATTGACCGGCTCATATGAAATCATGACATCTAGGGATTCACCGGGCTCAAGACTGCTGTATCCAGTCGGAAGCTGAAATGAGAATGCTCCTTGTGATAAAAGAAATTCATCAATATCGAGTACTCCATTTCCAATATTTGATACTTCCAGAACCTCAGTTTTGACCTCTCCAAGAGCCACAGACCCAAAATCGATAAATTCGGGTTCTATTTGAATACGGGCAAATGTGTCATTCTTTGGAGGTATGGCAATGGTATCGTACTCCATACAAGAAATTCCAAAAATACTCAAGGCTATTGCAAAACGATAAGATGACATGGTGAACTCGTGATTGATGTGAATGTATTTCTCATCATTCAAAAACCGTGCCAGTCTTTAAAGGCTGTTACTCGTTATGGTGCGCAATGTTGCATATCCAACTAGTACAAACGTAACCATCCATAGTTCCTACATCCTTCTTGTGCTGGATTGCTTTTGTCTGGAACGTCCGTACTGAGTGCCGCGGCTTCTGTTGCGGCATTACTTGTTGTTTGGCATACCCATAGATGGTTGTCTGAATAGGTCCAATCAAATCGACTCCAGTATCCTGCTTCCAGAATACCGTTATTCTCACTGTTTTCCGCGATTACATATTGCATGGCATTATCGTATTGCGTAATAGAATAGAAGTATTGCTCGTTTGAGCCATAATCCATTAGCCATGATATCTGAGTGATGAGATGCTCTGTGCTGGTGTTGTCGATGTATGAACCAGCGATCTCCAGTGGATCTTGGGATGGGTCGTCGGCAGGCTCATTGGAGGGTTCATCATTTGAAGGTTCAGTTGCAGGTTCTGTGGAGGGTTCTGCAGCTGTCTCATTGGGCTCGTCGCTAGGGTTTGACGAAGGTTCATCAGCTGGTTCTTCTGAATCGCTTGCAGTATCTTCGTTGATCTCCTCTTCTGTGGCATCAATTTCAGTCTGATTGGATTCTTTTTGCATACATGCAAATGATAAAAGCCATAGCATCATAGTGTTTGTCCTTTTGTGTTTCGTTGTTCCCATTGCCATGCATGGTGAAGGATCTGGGTTAGGTGTCCAAATTGGGGGTTCCATCCAAAATCTGTTCGAAATCGATGGGAATTTGCGATTAGGATGGCAGGATCACCTGCACGTCTTGGTCGAACGATGGTTGGGATGGGTGCTTTGGTTATCGTTCGACTGGTATCGATCACCATTTGTACAGAGAAGCCTTTTCCATTTCCAAGATTATAGACTTTGCTGCTTCCACCTTCACGAAGCCACCGCATTCCCAACAGATGAGCGCGACAGATATCAATGACGTGAATAAAGTCTCGAATGCAGGTTCCATCTGGAGTTGGGTAGTCTTGCCCGTAGATTTCGAGATGAGGTCGTTTGCCTGAGGCTACTTGTAAAATGATAGGGATTAGATGAGATTCTCGTTTGTGCCATTCTCCGGTTCGTGAGAGTGGATCGGCACCGGAGGCATTGAAGTATCGGAAGGATATGGATCGCAACTGATACGCAGATTCGTAATCTTTGAGGATCTCTTCCATCATAAGTTTGGTTCTTCCGTATGCATTTACCGGATTTGTCGGATGATGGATATCGACAGGTGTGTACAAAGGTTCGCCGTATACTGCTGCACTAGAAGAAAAGATCATGTTTTTTATATTGTGCGTACACATGATGTCCAACAGGTCCAGTGTCGCACTGACATTGTTTTGGTAGTATCGAGAAGGATTTAGAACAGACTCTCCTACATCAATACAAGCGGCAAAGTGAAAGACAATATCGATGTGGTATGTAGTAAAAATCTGAGCTAGGAGATCTTTGTTGCGAATTGAACCTTGAAAAAAAGGAATATGCGCAGGAATGGAATGACGATTTCCTGAAGAAAGATCATCAACCACGACCACATGATGACCGGCTTCATTTAGTAGCCATGTCATGTGTGAGCCAATATATCCGGCGCCTCCGGTAATAAGGATGGACGACATGTTCGCTCCTATTTCGATATTCAATATCGTATGTTAGGCCGCTTGACGAATTCTCTGTTGTATGAGGTTTGAAAATTTATTGTATAGTCTAGTTTGTATCTCTATGGATGGGATTCCGATCTCTTTGCTTCTTGGAAAAGATTCTATGACGTCAATATCATAAGAAGATAAGAGAGAAGTCATCTGTTCTATTATGTGAGAGCGCTCATTTTGAGAGAGAAGATCCATGAAAAAATCATGAATATCCCATGCGAGCTGTGCATGGGAAGCTTCATCTTTTGCGATGCGTCGCTGGATATGTTGATGAATCTGTGTATGCTGAGCTTGATATTCCTCCAGCACGGCAGCCCATGTTTCTTGAATACACCCTACAATAGCATTGTGTAATGCCGCATCAAATAGTGATACGGTTTTGGGACTGGGTACATGCATATCTGGTGAGGAACCTCCGTATCTTTCGCAAAGTGTAATCGCCATACGGGTGTGTGCTTGCTCTTCTTTTAGAGATCGAATGCATCTTTCTTGAAGGTTTTTGGGTGCATTGTATACACAAAGGATTTGATGAAGTTCTGCAAAGGAAAAGATAGAAATAGCTTCTTCTTGTGCCTGTCTTGCAAAGTGTGAAGCCAAACTGGTTACAATCTGAAGGTTTGCGCTGGAAGACAGAGGTGCGCGTCCTTTGATTACGCGACGATGGATTTTAGGGACAAGCACACATGATACCTCCCCAACTGGTGTGGTAGATTCTCCTTTCTGTACCAACTCACTCCAGTTATCAACACGTTGTTCAGAACAATCACGAATATGATATGAACCCTGAGCAATAGAAGTATCCATCACGCTTTGTTGACAAAGGAGGAGACAGTTTATCTCTTGATTACTTTGTTGGATGCTCGTAATATGACTGACCAAGATTGAGGCTTTATGATCCATGGGAGCATTGATGGGACTGGTATCAATAATAGGACCGATGTGATCTGGTTTTGGTGAAGGAGTAACTTCTTCACTAGTGTCTTCATTCGTCTCTGATTTGAGATCCTCCTTGGCGATTTTTTCTTGTGGTAACGGAGGAACAG
>NYTD01000065.1 GCA_002683315.1 Deltaproteobacteria bacterium
AATGTATCATCGTTGTACAGGGTGTTAGATTGGATTGTGATGGAATCCACAGTTGGAATTCTATTGTCAACAGGTACACTCAAATCGGCAGATGTTGTTCCACCATAAGAATCGGTTGCAGAGACTTCACATCGAATGCCGTCGCCGGGCAGTGCCAAGGAAGAATCAAGCTGTATCGTATCTCCTATCCCAATGGGGGCATTGTTGTTGAACCACAAATAAGATGGAGTGATTGTTTCACCATCTGGATCCAAAACAGAAACAGTGCATGTAAGTACATCATCATTATTGATTCCAGAATTCGGTGTAATTATGATGTTACTCAGAGCTGGCGGGGTATTGATCACACTGGTTGTAATCGATGAAGTTTCCGTTTCTTGATCGCCATCGGTTGCAGTAACAATACATTGAAGGTCAT
Source organism: Deltaproteobacteria bacterium (assembly GCA_002683315.1). Lineage (GTDB taxonomy): Bacteria > Myxococcota_A > UBA796 > UBA796 > UBA796. Next base: position 419 of record NYTD01000065.1, read on the forward strand.
CAGTTGGTGAGATTGAAAATGGAGTGAGTTGTAGTGTGTCGCTATTTCCCAAATAACTTCCAGTTGTGAGATTGGTCCATTCATATGTCAAAGTCACAGCAGTACCATCAGGATCTTGTGCGCTTGCAGAGCAGATAACAAGACTATTGGTGTCTACGGTTGTTGGTGTGAGATGTGCAGCGGTATCAAACTCTGGTTTGGTACGATTGATCAGTCCTTGCGTTGTGGCAGTTGACGTTTGACCATGCACATCGGTAACGGTTGTAACGCAAGATAGCTCATCTCCACCTGTTCCCATGCTAAAATCAAGAGCGAGATTTTGTGATGATCCGATAACGATTCCTGAGGTCAGGTTACTCCATTCATATGCGATAGAGAAGGAATCCATATCCAAATCTTCGGCATCGACATCACAATCAATATTTGTGTTCATCTGCAGGTCGTTGGGTAGAAACGAAATGGAATGTATGATGGGAGCACGGTTGTCTAGTGTAATGTTTTGGGTACTGGTATCAGCATTTCCGCTTGGGTCTTGCACTGTAGCTTCGCATTGAATGGTCTCCAAAGAAGAAGCGATGCTTGAATCCAATACCAGTACGTCTTGATGACCGATCGTATTTCCATTTGCTGTATTTGTCCACGTATATGCGTAGTTGAGAAGATCACCATCTGCATCAGAAGCATTTGCCGAACAAGTCAGTGTACTGTCATTAAATGCAGTACTTGGTGAAATTGTGATGGAGTGTATGACAGGAGTGTTGTTTTCGATGACCACACTTTGTGTGGCTTCGTACTGATCTGTTCCATCATCGAGATCAAAGACGCATGTCAAAGTATCACCCGGTGAAACCGTGTATTGATTCAGGTCGATGGTAGAACCTGTTGCAATCTCAAGTGAACCGTTTCTCCATGAATAGCTTTCTGAAACAGTGTCACCATCTATATCAGAGCTTGTACCGGCACATGTCAATGTGTCGGTGTTGTACGCGTTGGATGGGGTAATGGTCAAGGAATCAGCTTGTGGTGGAGTATTTGCAATAATGATTGAACTCTCTGAATATGGCCCATCATGATGGCCATCATTGGGAGTTACACGAACGGTCCAAAGTTCGCCCTTGCTTGTTTCTGTATTTGCGATGGTTGCAGACGTGAAACTGGTGAGAGTGTTGTCTTTATACCATGCATACTGGTATGAGACAGTATTACCCTCTGGATCAATAGAACCGCTTGCAAGAACGATTAAGTCTTGTGATGCATTGGCAGGTTGAGGCTGAAGATCAATGGTCGGTGCATTGGGCACTTGATTGACCGTGATGGTTCTTGTGGTGCTGGTGAACAAACCGATGGGATCGGTTGCTGTGACATGAATATTATGAACACCTGCAGATAGAGGAGGAGTTGAAAAGGAAATAACTCCGTTGGAGTCTGCACCGGAGTTGGATAGAAATCCATCTACATCAGAGCTCCAATCGAGTACAATAAGCTCTGTACTGTCCTCGTTGTCGGTTAGTGTTCCTTCGATCAAAAGAGGATCGCCATACTGTACAAATTCTTGAGATGCTGGTGTATCGATAACGATCTGTGGAGGAGTTCCGACATGGACCATAAGGTTATGACTGCATACAGATCCAGCATCATCTTCGACATGCAATGTTATGGTATGCGTTCCTACTGCCAGTCCATCATAGGTATAGGAAATATTTCCGGTAGAATCTGCATAACTCTCTCCAAATACGCCATCGATATCGGATATCCATCGAATGATAAGTTCTTCTGTTGGTGTTTCTGCATCAAGTGCGGTTCCTGAAAACGTCAGAGCAGAGCCTTTACTGAAACCATCTCCATCTGATGGAGAATCAAAGGAGCATTCAGGTGATTGATTTGGGGGGCCAACCTCAATCAATTGTGTACGTGTTGTTATTTTTTCTGCACGATCAGTAACTGTGAGTTCAATATAATGCTCTCCTTCGCTGAGAAGAGTTGCGCCTTGAAATAGCCCACTACTATCAATGCTATCGTTGAGTGTGAGTACTCCGTCAATAGAACTGGTCCATTCTATACTAAGATCTTGAACAGGTTCGTCTGAATCAGAAAGCTGAGCTTCAAAGGGAACTTGTGTATTGGAGTAGTATCTTCTTGAAGATAGCGGAGACAATAAGGTTACCTCTGGTGGCGTACTGAGAATGACCTGTACTTCGACCATATCAGTTCCTGCAGCTCCTTGTGGATCTCGAACCAGTGCAGAAACACGCTCATGTCCTTCAATTAGCTGGATTTCACATATATTCAGACCGCTCGCCTCTGGAGTTGTCCAATCACATACAGTCTCTTCATTAACCAACCACGATATCTCAAGGTCGGTGTTGGAATGATTAGAATCACTAGCCTGAGCCATAAATGTAATGGTTTCCATCTCGTTGATATCAACTTTTTCCGGATGAGAAGTAATTTGTACCTCCGGAATAGAGTTGTAGACTTTTGTTCCGTGATCACTGTGACAGGCGATGGACAAAGTGAAAAGTAGAAGATGAGCACGCATGTAGCCTCCATTAAATATAGATTTACCCTAGCATAAAACTATTGACACGTCTAGTCTTTTGTTCCTCTGTTATACTGTATATAATGATCGGCTATGAAAATTATTTCTCCACTTTTTTCCAATTATTGGGCATTACGAACCACCTTTGACACTCTTCCCAACCTTTTTTTGTTTTTTTGAGTTCACTAAGCATGACATGCTTTTCTTGTTCCTCCACAAATATAGAGACTTCTTTCTGATTCATTAATTCATCCTCATTTTTTGTAAGGATGGGGGCAATCCAATATGGATGCTTGCGATACGCCCAGCGATGCTCTTTGTCATTTTTTATGTATTCTACAAATTGATGCAGAAAAGCCCAGCATCCTGTTGGTTGATTTGGGTCTCCATCAACAGGAGGAATAAACTGTGTTCCAAAGTGAGAGAAGAGTTTTCCCATGCTCACGATTCTCTTTTTTTGTGGTAGAGGAATACCTTTTTTTACGAGTCCTTCTTGGGCTGGTATTCGATCTCCAAGTAAAATCTGCCTTCCAAGCATTTTGTTCATTTTTCGGTACAGACTGTCTTTTCCTCCTGGCCCTATAAAGTCGATCCAAGATGGACTAGGACGATATTGTACAAAATATTTGATGGCCATTTCCCAGTGCTCAATGGTGCCGTCTTTTGCTTTTACGATGAAATCAAATGCTCCGATGCTTCTTTTGTCGATAAAAACCTGCATATCGTGTACCAATATTTCGTACTCGGAAAAGTTATCTAGAAAATATAGGAATAAGTCTTCTGCATACAAGCCAAGTTTATACTGTCTTTGGGTGTCCACGAAATCATTCAGTCGTTGTGGGGAGGAGTCATCTTTCTTGATGGCATCCATACTGGAGACAAACAAATTCCACCATTCTGTGGAGGAAATGGCAGGAACTGTTGCTGTATTTTTAAGTAGTGATGGAGAGGCTATGAGAAATGATAAGTCTCTGTGGGCTTGGTTTTTTACGCTCCACAAAAAGTTCACAAGTAGTCGATATTTTTCTTCGTTTGTAATTATTCAGCCCACATTTTAAGCGTATTTCCTATGTCGTCCATCATTCGTCTAAGCTGATCGTAGTCGGGATGACGAACAAAAAGCCATGCGTTGGCTCGGTATCCAGCTTCAATAGGTTGTGTGGCAGAACCCTTTGGAGGAAGGTACGCCTTGATGATACACTGATCGTACTTTTTCTGAATTTGCTCCATACCTGTATATCCAATCACACGTCCATCTTTGTTGGGGCGAATCGAAATCATCCCACCTGCGAATCGACGAGAAGCTCTTTGCTGTAGCTTCGCTCCAGATACTGCTCTAGCCCACATTTTATAGAGGTCCAAGTCGTTGATGGCACAAAATAAATCCCATACACTTACACCTGGTGGTCTGCACGCGATTTCGGAGAATTTGAGTCCCTCGTTGCCAAAGAACCATTCCATGTGTGTGGCTGCTGTCGTGATTCCAAGCGCTGATATTACTTTTCTTCCAAACAGGCGTAGCTCGTCATAGCTGTCCCAATCTACACGATTGGTTACGCAGATTTGTGCAGCGACATCACGTGTTCTCATTGCAGTAAGAACATTAGGGTAGTAGTGAGAGATACTTTCAAAGACGACCTTACCATTGATGGTCAGAGTGTCATAGAAACCTTCATGCCCTTCAAGGAATTGCTCGATTGTACATTCTTGATTGTATTTATCAAGACTTGCATCTTTTATAGCCCATTCCAGATCTCTATTACTGTTAATGCGATAGGTGGCACTTGCCCCAGCACCACTTCTTGGCTTGAGAATAAGAGGATAGCCGACATGTTGTGATGCGACACGAGCTTCTTTGGCATTGTTTACCGCTGCATCTCTGGCCACAGGAAAGCCTCTGTCACGAAGATATTTTTTCATAACAACTTTGTCGCGACATCGTTCAACAACATCAAATGGAAGTCCTGGTATATTACAACGTTCTCGAACTTTCGCGCATACAAGAACATGAGCTTCTACTGCTGCCTCAAGGTAATGAACCCAAGGCCCACGCTTTTGCAGTCTTTGTACCGCACCGGTGACTGCATCAAGACTGGTGACAGAAGGAACCTCCTCATAGTCATCGAGATAACGTTTTACTTCAGAATCAACATATTTGTATTCTACATCGATAATACCGCTGACTCGACAGCCTATTTCTTTCAGTGCTCGCACAAAGGAACGTTGGTTTGCAGGAAAGTGTGGAGCGATAAAGATGACATGCATGTTACACTTCCTTCTTTAGATTGGGTTCTCTAGTAGACGATTTTTTTGAGAGTCTATCTCGTTCGGTTTTGCACCAAAATTGTACCAAACCAAAAAAGTGACTCGTGAATTCTTCGATTTCATGTTTGGGAAAGAGAGCAGAAACCTTGTTTCGCACAATTTCTTTGAAACGAGAAGTCTGAAAGAATGCTAGTGCTACTTCATCCAGATCTTTTAGGTGCTCATCACAAAATGCGTAAAAATGGTCGATATCAAAATGGTCTCTTGCCAAAGCATCATAGCGTATGATTTTCTCTTCAAAAGGAAGATCTGTATCGGCAATTTCCAGATATGGGGTCCAATTTTGATTGAGACGCATCTTTCTTTTGGTTGTCGTACAAAATATACTCCATTTCAGTAACGCTTTGACCAGCCAAGGAAAATGGTAATGCAATGATGTGACTTGACTGTCTGGACATGCATTTGCGAAATCAATTGGATGAAGAGTTTCCGCTCTTCGGAGCATTTCACAAGAATTAAAGTCCCATCCAAAGAATGAATTAATAATTCTGGTTGTCATTGTTGCTCGTTTCCATTCTTCTGCATTTAAATAATTAAAGTCAACAACATATCGAGCGTGTAAAGGTGCAGACGGATCATACTTGATGACATTGACCTGAGGTCCGATTCCAATTCCTCTAACAAAGACATCCCAATCTTGTACGCCGGCTTGTAGATGATTGACTCTATTTCCACTTTTATTGTATGCTTCTACGAGTTCTTGGTCATTTTTGACCTGTCGAACGCCAACCCATCCTCCGCCATCATACGGTTTTAAAAAGCCTGGATATCCAACATTTTCTCCGACATTCTTAAGACTAAATAAACTGTTGTATCGGTTAATTGTTGTCTGTAGATCGGGTTCATCTTTGGGGTAGTCCTTTTGAGGCAGCATCCATGTTTTGGGTATCGGAAATCCTAGTCTCATCATTGCACAGTAGGAAGTATGCTTTTCCATGCTCTGAATAGCCCAAGGATTGTTAAGCGTATATACACCATCCATAAGTGTAATCTTTTTGATCCATTCTCTTGATATGTTGTACCAGTGTGTCACTCGATCCAAAACCAAGTCATATTTTGGTTTGTATTGAAGGTCGTATGGTTCGACTCGTACACGTTCACATGCAAAATTGATCTCTTTACCCTTGTACTGTATCTTTGGATCAAGTTGCTTAAGCAATTCTTCAAATGCAGCAGGCCAGCACAAGTCTGCTCCAAGTGATAGTCCGATGGTTCTCGTTTCTTTTGTCATATGTCACCTTTCTCCGAAATTGTTTATTCGTAATACATCCAAAGATGTCCCGGGAATAGCCATGTAAGGCCATCTCTGAGACGGTCTCTCCAATTAATCCAGTTGTGCCCATCTTGAGACTCTACATACCGAAGGTCAACACCATGCTCTTGCAAAACAGGAACCAAAGATCGGTTGTAATAAATCAAAGACTCAAATGTACCACATGAAATGAACATTCTCCCCTTTATGGCAGAGGGGTCTTCTCGTAATTCGTTCATAAATTCAACGACAGGATCCCAAAGTTCACCGCGTCCGTGTTCTCCGATATCTGTGAATGCAAAAGAACCAGATTGTAATAGAAGTTTGTGAAATATACCGGGATATTTCCATGCAGTATACAAGCTTGTGACGCCTCCAAAACTAGCCCCCATGATTCCTCGGTTACGTGCTCCTTCTGAGATCTTATATTTCTTTTCAATTGCAGGTACAACATCATTAACTATGAAATCAGCCT
>NYTD01000066.1 GCA_002683315.1 Deltaproteobacteria bacterium
CTACAATATACTTCACCAAAAGCTCCCTATTGACGTTTTTACAACCCTTGTCATATCACGGATACGTCATATCGACTCCAACCTCAATGTAAAGGTATTTGACAATAACACAACAAACCGATATTTTGGTTTGCTGTTATGATACAGATTATTGCTGAACCACACCCCCCTCCCGAGTAAAATTATAATGAAGGCTGGAGATATCATCAGCGACAAGCACGGTCTACAATACGAGCTAAAATCTTTGCTTGGAAAAGGACTATGGTCAAACACATTTCTCGCCAGAGCTCCTGATGGAATCCAGTGGGTGCTCAAGATACCTCTTTCTGCATCTGATTTTCCTTCGGGACAAGAATCTCAAGCTCTAAAGTGTCGACAGATTGCATTAAAATATGGGGAAATGCTTAAGAAAATAAAAACCCAAGATATACTCTGTCCGCAAAACATCTTTATATCAAATAGCGATATCCCTATTTTGGTCTTCAAGCACCACACTAAAAATTTAGAGCAAAAGCTTAGACAACGACTTTCATTTCAAGAACTTTTGGGTATCTGTATCCGCATTGTTGACGCGCTTGATGCTCTTCCGCTCCCTCTGCGCGCCCATGGAAATCTTCATCCTCGTAATATATTTTTAATGGATCGGGATCGAATTGTCCTCTCTGATCCCGCTACACCAATCATTACAGAGCACTATGATGAACTCAACCAATTCCGTAGACAATACGATCCGTGCTTTCCTCCAGAAGTCCATCATAAGAAATTAAAAGATCCAACAAACACCATTACAGATACATATTGTGTCGCAGCAATATTATTTAGAGGATTAACAAAAGGACTTCGTCTTTCCCTTGCTGAAGGAATCAATAAAGATATACGTTCTCAACTACACGAATCAATCATGACTTTGCTTCACCAAGAAGTACCCAACACACTGTTTCATGATCGACTTTGTTCACAGCTTATTCAGTTTTTAAATAGAGCATTAAGTGTAAAAGTCTCACCTTCACCCCCATATCGATTTGCTTCACTGAATACATTTCAAACTCGACTTGGAAACATCTATGATCTTATAGAGCCAAGTGTTACCTACGTAGGGCAAATTATCTTGGCACGGTCTCCTGGAGACATTGTGTTCCAGACAAGTGATCCTGTGCAATTTTCTTGCACAATAGAATGCACACCCAAACTCGACGATATTGATGAAATAGCATGTGGGGTACGACTTCTTGACAGAACCCATAATGAACGAATCAAAGGGTACGAACTGGGGTATAGCGTACATTCTCACCCCAGTGGGCGCTTGCGTTTCGATTTCTCTTTGGGTACACTCGATGCCGCACTCTATACTGTAAAAGTAGCATTTAAAATACGAGGTTCATCTGCAGAAGTTCGAACGATGGAAAAAGATTTTGAAGTAGAACCAGCAGATGGATGGGTACCACCCACCAAAGAGCGACGATCACCTCCAATCATTCTGACACCTGATACAACACAACTACAAGTACTTATCGATGCACAAGATGATGATGACTCCTCTGATATCACTGAAGATATTACAGAATCTGTATTGGATACACCTCCACTTGCCTTGGTTTCTAATTCGGATCCAGAATCCTACTTTCCTTCCGATGAACGGATCGATGAAGAATCATGGAATCCCCAAAATGAAGAACCTGTAATTAAGATCATCCCAGAAGCGGAGACGATTACCCCAAAAGAAGAGCCAAAACTCATCATACGTCCAGTATCACCAGAAGTAGAACCTTCTTCATACGAAGAACCTTCCTATACTTTTTCCATGCAAAACATCAACGATATCGAAGTTCGTTCTCCAGAAAAAGAGCTTGAAGAAGATATTTCTGAGCAAGAAGACCACTCCATATCCAATCCTTTTGGAACGACATGGGAAGCTTCTCAGTCACGTATATCAGAAGATATCCCCAACACGATTTGGGAAAGTTCTGAAGAAGAAGATGATGAGGGAGATTTCGTCGATCAATTCAAAAATAAAATTATCAATATAAAACAGGAACCATACTATTTCTTTGTCGCTATATCGGTTCTCGTTATCATTGTTCTTGTTTTTATCACCATCAACATTTGAGTCATTATGAATATATTTGTTCAAGATACCACTGAAAATCTAGAAAAATACACTGCTTTAACCTTTACTTCTAACGCTGAAGACCAAGAGTTTTCGAAAAACCTGCAAGATACACTTCACGTCTACAAATTTGCTGGAAAAACAGGACAAGTTGTCACTGCGCCAAGTTTTGGGTTTGCCAATTCTTCTTCTGTACTTGTTGCCGGTGTGAACAATACAGAAAAAGACACACTTCGAATTGCAGCAAGAGCTGCTGGTACACAAGCTCGAAAGAATGGATGTTCCAATGTCGCAATTCTTGCCTCTGGATTTGATGAAGAACAAGCTCTTGCCGTACTCACAGGATTTGCTGCTGGGAATTATCGATTTGATAAATACAAAGCCCAAGAAAAGAGAACATCTGGTGTACAGAGTCTCATCCTAGTCGGAAATGTTGATCAAGGTGTCGCGAAAAAAGCTACAGCACTAATCAACGGAAGAAATTTTTGTCGTGATCTCGTAAATGGACCTCCTGCCGAGATTTATCCAGAAACAATGGCACAAGCTGCACGTGATCTTGCGAACGATCAAATCGATGTATTGGTCTGGGAAGAAGACAAACTACAAGAAGAAAACATGAATGGTATTATCGCTGTTGGACAAGGAAGCAGCAATCCCAGCCGGTTTATCCACCTTACCTACAAGCCCAAGACACCAGCTCGTAAAAAGATCGCACTTGTCGGTAAAGGAGTCACATTTGATGCTGGTGGACTTTCACTGAAAACATCTGGCGGAATGCTCAATATGCGATGTGATATGGGTGGAGCAGGAACTGTTTTGGGTGTCTTTCGAAGTCTTGTTGAACTTCAGCCTGATGTGGAAGTACATGGTTTGGTCGGAGCTGTGGAAAACATGTGTGCCGCCAATTCATATAAACTCGGTGATATCCTCACCATGAAAAGTGGAAAGACAGTTGAAGTTCACAATACAGATGCCGAAGGCAGACTCGTTCTGGCAGACTGTTTGGCATATGGAAGTAAGCTTGGTGTAGACTATATGGTCGATCTTGCGACACTCACTGGAGCCTGTGTTGTAGCACTCGGAAATCACTATACAGCATTATTCAGCAATGAAGAAGACCTATGCTTGCAGCTACAAACAGCGGCCCAAAATACTGGAGAAGGTATTTGGAGAATGCCACTTCCTGATCTCTATAAGTCTATGCTCAGTGCAGAATGGGGCGATATTAAAAATGTTGGAGGTCGTGCAGCCGGATCGATAACAGCAGCACTCTTTCTCAGTGAGTTTGTTTCCAACACCAAGTGGGCACATCTTGACGTCGCTGGATCCGCTTTCTATGACAGTCCTTTCCATCACTTTGAAAAGGGTGGTACAGGATCAATGGTCGAAACGCTATGCGAGTGGATCTTGTCCTAGTATCAGATCTGGATCATCAAAAGCGCTCTTAAGGGCGTTTTTTTAATTTTGACTTGAAGGATTTTTTTTAAAATCCAACCCCAGCATGAAAAATTCCACAGATGTATTCCTTGTCGCTTTGGGTCGAAGACGTTTTACCGTGGAAAAATGTTTTTTGACGCGCATGTAGTAGTCTTGAATATCTTCTCCATCAAAGACCTTGACGACAAAGCGTCCTCCAGGTCTTAGAACTGACACAGCAAAATCCAACGCCTTATCGGCCAATTCGAGTTGGCGTACGTGATCAGTAAGACGATTACCTGTTGTATTTGGTGCCATATCGGACAAAACCATATCCACAATTCCTCCTAGATCTGTACGAACAATCTGTGGATCCATGTCTTCGATTCGTGATTGATAGAATGTTCCAGGATAGGAATTCACCTCTTTGAAGTCGATCCCAACAACAGAAGCTTTGTGATTATGTCTCGTGATATAGTGAGACCAAGAACCGGGAGCACATCCCAAGTCTACAAAACGCTTCATTCCTCGTAATGGAGCAAAACGTTTTTCCAGTTCCTCTAGCTTGAATACACTACGGGCGGCATAACCTTGTTCTTTTGCTTTCTTTGTCCACGAATCAGACCACTTTTTTTTTCTAGCCATAATCGCCCTCTGGATGGTCAAAAATACTCCATAACGCATTGACTCCTTCTTTGGTCACAGAAGAATAAGGAATTAGCTTTGGCACCATCAAACCATTTCTAAGTACTTTTAATTTCTTTGCCCTTTGAGATCTTTTTAAAACATCTACTTTGGTCGCAACAACAATGGCAGGAATAGAGGATTTTTGTAGGGAAGCGATCATCGCAATATCAAGTTTTTGTGCAGTATGTCGAGCATCAACCAAAACCACAACACCTCGCAGCATCTGTCTACCAAATAGATATTGATCAATCATATTTTTCCATTTGTGACGAACGTGCCCGGGAACCTTTGCGAATCCATAGCCAGGCAAATCAACCAATCGAAGCATTTGATCTATTTCAAAAATATTGATTAATTGTGTTCTTCCTGGTGTTCTGGATACACGAGCGGCTTTTTTTCTTCCCAATAATGAATTAATTGCACTTGATTTCCCGACATTGGAGCGACCAACAAACGCAAATTCTGGAAGATCTGATATGGGTGGGTCAGTTGGAAATGAGCCAATAAAATCAAGTTTTTTTATCTTTCGTGGTGGAATCATAATGTATCTATCGCAGGACAAATTAGTAATAGGATATATAACCATATTATTTGGCTTCTCATTATTTGTTTTGTGTTTTCCTCATGCCTTTATTCTCTCAATCCAATTTATCTCTTCCAAAAATAGAAAAAACGCTTGATTCCAATCAGCGCATCTATTTTATTAGTGATTTACATCTCGGTGATGGTACACGATCCGATATTTTCATGTCCAAAGATACGCATTTAATTCGTTTTTTGGATCAAGTTCGACTTGAAAATGCGCATCTGGTCATCGTGGGAGATGCGATGGATTTCCATCAAGCATGGACAATAAAACGGATTATATCGGCACATCCACTTCTTCTGGCAGCACTAACTGAGGTAGCAAAAGATACAGGTGTCTCATACATTTGGGGAAATCATGACTCTGATCTCTCTACATTTCGTGACTTATTATTTTTTAATGTATGTTCTTCTCTCATTATTGGAGAAAAGATCAAAGTGACACATGGCGATCAGTACGACAACTTTATTGGAAACAATCATAAAAAAACACATCTTGCAACAACCATACACAACCTGACTGAACGTCTGCTGGACACATGGATTCGACCTCCCATTGAAAACTTCTACACATTTGAGGGACGATTGGCAATGTGGTGCTTTCACAAACTAGCCTTAGCAGTACGTGCACGCGATCGTGTTTTTGATCGATTGGGACTAAGCCGTTGGAAAGGAAGAACTGCTGAATATCTCCAATACTGGACCATGAATCAAATCGCTGATCCTTCTGGGATATTTGAACCGATTCGTGCCGAACTTGAACAAGAGGACTGTCCATACGATACTATTATTACAGGACATTCTCATCTACCGGGCGTTGTTTCTTTTGAGAATGGGAAACGATATGTAAACACAGGCTCTTGGACTTTTGGATCCAGTCAATATTGTGTATGGGACAAAAAAGAGCTCCGTGTTTTCGATTGGATCAAAGGTCATGAATACAAAGACCAAGGATATCAACACCTTTTAAGCCGTCGTTATCAGCATATGGATATTTTTCGTTGGTGGCGCGAAAACCACATGGGATGGCTTCGTTTTCGCGTAGCTGAACATGGCCGAATTATACAACCGGAACAGTGGAAAACAATACAATCCACACCCAATGGAGAACCAGACGATGCTCGTACAGAACAAACAGTACAGAACGATTTGGATGGAGGGACATCAAGTATGTCTGATCGATCAGCCGAAACTACCACATCTCTTTCAGATTCAAAGACTTGATCATCACACACAAACAGCCAATGCCATCTCCACGATGATTGTGCGTGGTGCAGGAGCAATCGGTGCTACCGGTGCTGCTGGTATGGCGCAAGCTTTCTTAGAAGCTCCCGATGATGATACGTTCCAAAATTACATTGATACTGCGGCACATACACTTCGAAATACACGTCCAACAGCACAAAATCTATTTTATGGGATTCAAAAAGTTCTCCTTGCTGCCAAAGAAGCATCCAATCGTACACAGGCTCGACAAAAAGCTGTCCTTGCTGCACAAGGTGTAGCTGACGAAGATGCCGAGGCATGTCAGAAAATTGGAGCTTTTGGGGCACAAGTCATTTCTTCTGGTATGAAAATATCCACACACTGCAACGCAGGATGGCTCGCTTTTGTAGATTGGGGGAGTGCGATATCTCCTATTTATACTGCACATCGTTCTGGAAAAGAGGTCTTTGTATTTGTGGATGAAACCCGACCGCGTGGACAAGGAGCACGACTAACAGCATGGGAGCTCGCACAAGAAGGAGTTCCTCATGCAGTCATCGCTGACAATGCCACAGGACATTACATAAAAGAAGGACAGATCGATATGGTTATTGTTGGTTCAGACCGAATCGCTATGAATGGAGATGTTGCAAATAAAATCGGCACCTATACATCAGCACTCGCCGCTAAGGCAAAAGGAATCCCTTTTTATGTTGCTGCACCAACAGCGACAATCGATCCTGATTGTCCTTCTGGATCAGCGATTCCCATCGAAGAGAGAAGCGGAGATGAAGTTCGTTATACATGGGGATGGTCAGATTCTGGAGAATTTATTCGTGTCCGAACCGTTCCTGAAGGTTCTCCTGCACGTAATCCTGCCTTTGATGTAACTCCCGCATCACTTATAACCGGAATAATTACCGAAAAAGGCATTATTTCTCCGAGCGAGGTTCCGACAGTTGCGCCTTCCTAAGCGGGACAGCTTTTCCTTCTTTTAAGATAGATGGAATCCTAGGCAACGCTCCTGAAGCATCAAGATATAAATCTTCTCGTGGACCAAGAAGAACAACATCATTAGGTACGCTCACACCGTAATTGAGCCGTACTCCATTTCCAATGATTGACCTGTGTCCAACTGCGACACCCAAAAAATGCATCCCAGACGAAACCCACGTACCATCTTTTTGTACCTGAATTTCTTTACCAAACGATATATCCAACCCAACGACACCAATGGCAAGAAAAGAAGACGTCCCAAAAACCGATCCCTGTAAGCCTTGTCCGTGAGAAAACATTACATTGGGATAGAGAATACTCAAATTGCAAATGGCTGTTCTTCCTACTCGAGCGCCTTTTCCTATCACACTGAGATTTACAACACAATGCTCGTCAATCTTTGCCCCGTCTCCAACAACAGATGCCCGTACAACGGCATGAGGACCAATCTCCACATTATCCCCAATGGTACATGCTTCTACGACAGCAGTCGGATGTATTGTACAGTTTTTTCCGATTGAGCCAATTCTGCGCAGAATTGTTGCGCGTGAAAAACTACGAATCTTCCATAAAAAACCAAGAACCAGTGCGACTTTACCAATAAAACCAGCTTGTTTCCATCGGTATCGAGCTTCTTCCATCTGTGCGAGAATGGCGAGCTGGTTCACGCGTGTAATATGAGACCAGTGATCAAGATGATGAATGGCGAATGGCGTCAAACAGACTTCTCGAGCAGCATGTGCGATTGCTTCATGGAGATCAAGCGGATCTCCTTCTCGAATTTCTGCATCAAATTCAAGAATTGGAAGACCCATAAACATTGGCTCGGTGTTTTCCGGGACCAGAGCAAGATCATACGCTTGCTCATGCAAGTCTTGTAGCGGATGTGTAGATTGAGTCCAGCGTTCATCTAAAATTCGTACACGACCAAATATCATCCTCTCTCGAAGACGCTCAAGAAGTGGTACAGTACACCATACTCGGTCAGATATGAGCAAATATGGTTCATTTCTGGGAGCCTGTTCACAAAGTATAAAACCAGCCTCTTTTAGGTTTTTTTCTTGCAATTCTTTGAGAGGAATATCAAGAATTCGAACATCAGATACAGAATCTCCAAATGGATTCATGGTCTGTCCTGTCGATATTCGATATGCTTTCATTATCTTTCCACTGAAGGTTTATATGGGTATCCTATCACTTCTTCCTATTGTAATGGCCGTTGGACTTGCACTCTACACAAAGAACGCAGTATTTTCTCTTTTTTGTGGTTTGCTCTGCGCATCGCTGTTGATCAATATAGATCAACCACTGATCGGTGTCTTTTATCTATTCGATCCTCTTTTAACGCATGCATTGGCTGATGGAGATTCGATCAAGGTGATCTTCTTCTCTATTTTGATCGCCATCGGTGTAGAGGTGATGCGACAGTCTGGCGGAACACAAGCACTTGTTGCTTTTTTTCTGCGCTTTACCAAGAGTCGACGTTCAAGCATGTTTACGATGTGGTTTGCGGGTCTAACGGTATTTTTTGATGACTATGCAAACTGCCTTATTGTTGGATCTTCCATGCGTTCCGTTGCTGATAAAGCGCGGATATCTAGAGAGAAACTCGCATACTTGGTAGATTCCACCGCCGCTCCAGTAGCAACGCTGGCACTGATATCAACCTGGATTGGTTATGAAGTTTCTCTCATGGACAAAGCGATGAATACCATTGAGCAGGTTCCATATGCCGTTCAACATGATCAAAATAGTGTGCAGATTTGTGACATCAAGCATGAATGGGACAAGCCTAAGATTGTAATAAATGGAGAATCACACACCACAATCAAAACAGCACAAGGATGGATCGTACATCCCAAACAACTTCCCAAGAAATGGTCCATCGTAGTTGAAGATGATCGTCATACAAGTCTCACCATGCAAGGAGTAAATCCATATAAAAAAGGGGCGATTGCAATAGAAAAAAAAGAAAAAAGTCTGATTCTATGCAAAGAAGCATATCAAAACACAAATGCGACCAAAATATTTCCAAAACCATCTCAAGATGAATACCTAACTCTGATTCTTCCCAATGCATCGAAAGTCACGATACAAAGTCAATCCACCATCATCAAAGAAGAAGTTCAAAATGGCCGTCGATACATCTCTTTATCTGGGCTTTCCGTCATTCAAATAATACAAGGAGAGCGTGTTGGAACGATTATTCCAACACGCTTTGGACTCGCAGAATTAGAGTGGTTTGAAGATGGACTCCGACCCCAAAAGCAAAATGCATATGCTTTCTTTTTAGAAGGGCTCCCCTATCGTTTCTATCCGATCCTCGCTCTTGTCTTTGGATTGGGTATCGCATTATCCGGTCGTGACTTTGGACCGATGTATGACGCAGAAACACGTCAATTATCGATCAATAAAACAGATGATGAAGAGCCCTTTTTCTCGTGGGGTCATTTTTCCATAGCTGTCATACCCTTGTTCATATTGATCTCATACACCGGAATGGATCTATACTGGCAAGGAGTTGAGACTCTTGGCTCAAGCGCCCCACTGTTCGCCATTATTGGAGAAGCAGATGGATATCAATCGATGCTCAGAGGCTCTATCGCTTTTTCCATCACAACCATTATTCTCGCTCTTCTTCAAAAAACCTCCACAAAGGTAATTCAAAATAGCATCAAAACAGGAGGTTCACATCTGCTAGAACCCTTGTGTATTCTTGCACTGGCATGGGCTTTGGGAAATGGAATATCAGAGCTCAACACAGCGCAGTATCTTGTCGATATTCTTGATCAAAGCTTTCCTGTCGAATTGCTTCCCAGTATTGTATTTATTCTTGCGGCAGGGATTTCATTTGCAACAGGCACTTCGTTTGGTACTATGGGGACATTGATGCCCATCGCACTTCCCCTCGCGATTCAATTACAAACATCTCCTGAAATATGTTTGGCAACAGCTGCTGCTGTCTTAAGTGGAGCAACATGGGGAGATCACTGTTCCCCCATTTCCGACACTACCATTCTTGCCAGCGCAGGGACTGGATGCGATCATGTAGAACATGTTCGCACTCAACTCCCCTATGCTCTTTCTTCAGGGATTATATCTCTATTGCTTTGCTCTGTACCTGTTGGTTGGGGCGTACATTGGTCTGTATGCCTCATCATGGGTAGCATTGGATGTCTTGTATGGATTGCATGGAAAGGAAAAGTTCCTCAACCAACTACGATGTCTTCTTCATCTCTCCAGACTGAAGACGAGACCAGTAATCGTCGAGACGTGTCCGAACACTCCCAGAAAGAATAAACAAACCCAAGATATTGGGAAATGCCATACCCAGTACCATAAGATCGGAAAAGTCAAGAACATTGCCGAGCTTGATCACAGCACCAATCACCACACAAAGTAAGAATAGAATCTTGTACGGCAGACTGGCAGCTGGACCAAAGAGAAAGGTCGCACACCTTTCTCCATAATAGCTCCATGAGATCATTGTGGAAAACGCAAAGAAGAATACCGCTACCGACAACAAGATAGGGAACCACGACAAAACCGATCCAAATGCGAGGGAAGTAAGCTCCACACCCGCCAAATCAGGATGATCGTACACGCCTGTAATCACAACAACCAAACCGGTCATTGTACAGATTACAATGGTATCAATAAAGGGTTCTAAAAGAGCAACGATGCCTTCTCGAACCGGTTCATTGGTTGCGGCTGCAGAGTGTGCGATGGATGCAGAACCCACACCTGCCTCATTCGAAAAGGCCGCTCGACGGAACCCTTGAATCAATGCTCCGATTAAACCACCATATGCTGCCTCTGCTCCAAAAGCATGTGAAAACATGGTTCCAAACGCCGCTGGAATATCTGCAGCGTGTACCAAAAGGATGTACAGACTGGCAAGGACATAAATCGCACACATAACCGGAACAATAAGTCCCGCTACTTTCCCAATACTTTGAATTCCACCTAAAATCACAACACCTACCAATATTGCAATCAGGACACCGTACAAAAGACTCTTTGGCTCACCACCACCTGATAATGATTCGGGATTGGAAACAGAAAGTGCATCTTGGTGAAATGCTACTCGAAGGTTGGGGGTAATTTTTTCCTTTTCAGAATCAAGAGCTCCATATGCAAATGCACTGATACTTGTGATACTCTGTGCTGGAACATTTCCATCCTCGGAAGAAACAATCGCCGAAACAGGTACTGTTGACGATGTACTCTCTCCGGCCGGAATCGTGGTCGAAGCCGTGGTAATAAAATCAACACCTTTTGCATGAACTTTGGTGTTGGAAGGAATCACAAGCTCTGCTGCAGAAGCTTGCTTGGCACTTGCCCCAAGAAGATCTGATTGGAGCTTGTCTCGATCAATCGAAAAAACAACTTCGCCTTGTGCTTTTGGAGCAAAGAACGGAACAGCATTCGAGAGTTGAGCGAAAGATTGATTGGACTGAAACATATTTCCGCCACCCAAACTTCCACCAATACACATCAGTGCAAAAAGGATGGATAATCCTCTACCCAGTCCACCCAAATTTTTCTCTTTCAGTCCATCGTATAAATAATGCATCGGACCACCAGAAACGTTCCCTTTGGCATCTTCTTTTCTATACATTTGACCCAGCGTACACTCCACAAACTTCGAGGACATTCCTAAGAACCCTGCGATAACCATCCAAACAATTGCTCCAGGACCACCAACAGCGACCGCTACAGCTACCCCTGCAATATTACCCAGCCCAACAGTTGCAGATAGAGCAGATGATAATGCTTGAAAATGTGAAACCTCTCCTTCGTCCTCTTCACTATCATACTGTCCCGCTGTCACTGCGATCGCATGTGAGAATCCTCGAAGATTGATAAACGCCATTCGAAAAGTAAAAAACACCGCGCCAAGTACCAACCACACAACCACCGCAGGAAGAGATATGTTCTGAGGGTTGGGAAGATTTTTGGTATACTCCTCTTTTTTCAAACTGCGCGCTTCTACCGTACCAGTTTTGGTATCTACATTTAATATGGATACCAAACCACCATCGATATAGCCCAAACCACCCTGTTCCAGTGGAATCGCATCCACAGGTAAACGTATGGTTTGCTCTGGAAATCTATATGGTGGTGTTTCATCTTCAATATCGGGTACTCCTTCTTCAGGAACAATTTGTATGGCTCGATCAACAACGATAGCGAGACCATCCACTATATCATGCACCACCAACCGCTCCCATTGAGAGGCCAGAGGAGTCGGAGAATAACGCTCCTTATCTCCATCCCAATCTTCCCAAGGAACAAGTTCAATATCACCCAAATCTGCATATTTTTGCTCTCGGAGGCTGAGCATCAAAGAACCATCACGAAATATCTTGCTCCAAACCAAAGGATTCTCTACATTCGGAATCGGTGTGGTACTCTCAAGCGGACCACCCAAAGCTGGAAGCACTTCGTATACACTCAACGTGCGATGCTCAAAGACGTGATATGTGCTGGACTCCATGTCATAGCCTACGACATCCCATTGCTTTCCATTTTTTTTGGGATCATCAAAGGATAGTGAAATCGTATCAGTTGTCACTTCTCCCATCGTGAGTTCATTATCCCAAAAAGCGATATCATAGAACATCAAGGATGCAAGAGGTCCCACGAGATAGGTTCCAAATGCTTCATCAATTTGATCAACCAGTGGTTTTGCTTGTTCTTTCGGAACATCCGCTTGTGCTACTTTCCCAACAAAGAAAGAACCAATCAAAAATGCACAGAAAACAATCCATATGTATGAAAAAGTGCTCCACTTCCACTCTTTTGGCAACGTGCTCATCCCATCCTCCATAATTGCCCATAATATAGTCTATTGCTCTTTGGTTTTCATGTATCGATATGTATTTATACAGGAAAGGATTTGTCTAAACACCAATCAGAAGATAGAAAATGACACATTATATGCAAGGTTTTTATGAATCCCGTTCTTCCTATTTTTGAAAAAATATTACTACCAGGGGCCATTGAAGAGCACCACATCACAACTCCTATCGGAAATGCTGTTGTTGAATACCACCTGAATAGTGGTCTTCCATTATTGGTCCTACCACAACATCACCAAAATGATTTTCCGGATACACACGAAATCTACCCTTTTGGCTGTCGAGCCAAAGTTCTTCGGTGTCTGACGATTGATGACAATAGCTGTACCATTCTCTTGGAAGGTATAAATAGAATTCGTACCGAAGACATTGTATTTGATGAGCAAGTTGGATTTCTTGCCGAACCCATCGATATCCAAAACGAAACATGCAGTGATGAAGAATATGGCTTCTGGTTCGACAAACTCAAAAAACAATTTGCTGCACTCATTCAAAAAAATGGAGAGATCCATCCGCAGATTCTTCCGCTCCTTGAGATTAATACAGATGATGAGCGATTCATTCATATGTGTAGCAATCATCTCCTGTTAAATCGTGAAAAGAAGCTACTATTCCTCGCCAGTACGCACCCCATAGAAAGACTCAAAATACTCCTCACCCATATCGAACAAGAAATGGACTTCCAAGATCTCAATTTCAACGCGATTGAAGAAGTTCAAAAAGATATTGAAAAACAGAATAGAGCCTACTTTGTACGAAAACAAATTCAACGACTTCATAAAGAAATCGATACACCCGATCTACTCACCGAAAATAGAGACCTAAAAAAACTACAAAAAACATTTATTGATAACCCTCCTCCTCAAACTGTTATGGACGAGATCCACGCAGAGATCATCCGTCTTTCAAAGATGTCTGTAGACTCCTCTGAATACAATATCGGAAAAAACTGGCTCACCTCACTATCCAAATTACCATGGAAAAGTCCCGCCCCCAAAGAGATTGATATTGACGTTGCCCAACAATGCCTGGATAAAGATCATCATGGGCTAACCAAGGTAAAAGAAAGAATTATAGAACAACTCGCGGTACAAAAGTGTAAGAAACAAACACTCGGAACAATATTGTGCCTTGTCGGTCCGCCCGGTGTAGGAAAAACATCCCTTTCCAAAAGCATTGCCAAAGCATTGGAGCGCCCCTATGCTCGCATCAGTCTTGCTGGGATCAAAGATGAAGCAGAGATCCGAGGACACAGAAGGACCTACATCGGTTCCATGCCGGGTCGATTTATCCGCGCACTTCAAAAATCCAAAACCAAGGCACCTTTGATTGTACTCGATGAAATAGACAAAATAGGACGAGATGTTCGTGGAGATCCAAGTTCTGCACTATTGGAGATTTTGGATCCAGAACAAAATGATGAATTTGTTGATCACTATATCGATGTCCCCTTTGATCTTTCACAAGTCTTCTTCATCTGTACCGCCAACACACTTGATACGGTAGATCCTGCACTGCGAGATCGTCTGGAGATCTTGCAGCTTCATAGCTATACTCGCGAAGAAAAACATGAAATAACACGCAAGCACCTCCTCGAAAAAGTAGCAACCGAACACGGTATTGCTTCCATTCCCATCCAAGATACACTCATACCCTTTTTGATCGATGGTTATACCCGAGAAGCAGGTCTTCGAAAACTCAGCCAAAGGCTCGCTTCCCTTGCACGAAAAACCGCTGTCTCTCTCCTAAGAAAAGAAGAGTTCTCCATTGACTCCGAAGAACAAGTTCGTGCGCTACTCGGCCCAGAATTACCTCCTCCCCCACCAATACACGATATCCCTATAGGGCAAACCCTAGGCCTAGCTTGGACCCCTGTTGGAGGAGAAGTTCTTCGCATTCAGACGATACTTCTCCATGAAAAAAATGGCAAAGTCCGACAGACTGGTAATCTTGGTCAGGTGATGAAAGAATCGATTGAAATCGCATATGCATACATCAATGCCAATCACAAATTCAAAAATACACATTCAGATATCCATGTTCACATCCCACAAGGATCAATTTCAAAAGATGGTCCTAGTGCGGGACTCGCCATTGCGCTTGCCATCTACTCCGTACAAAAAAATCAGAGATCACTCGGAGGCATAGCCATGACAGGAGAGCTTGATCTAAGCGGTCATGTAAATGCCATCGGTGGACTAAAGGAAAAGATTCTTGCTGCATATCGAGCCAATATCACCACTGTTGTTATCCCCACAGAAAACCAACATGAACTTGTGGATATACCACCTTCTATTCTGACTGAAATGACCATTCACCTAATCGAACATATTGAAGAGGCTTTGACACTTTGCTTCGAAAAGTAATCTTCTTTACAATTTTGTTATTGTTCA
The DNA here is from genome assembly GCA_002683315.1 of Deltaproteobacteria bacterium. GTDB lineage: Bacteria > Myxococcota_A > UBA796 > UBA796 > UBA796. The sequence continues at coordinate 15,255 of NYTD01000066.1, forward strand.
ACGAGGAGAAAGAGGATTTCGCTCTGCAAATTCTCGAATCAACCGTACACTTTCTTCATCTAGATCACAAGGAATGACAATCTGTGTGATGAGGATCAGATCACCACCTTTTTCTCCCGCATTACGGATTCTCAATTTTTTACCAGATGATGTGCGAGGTGGAACGGATAATGTCTTTTTACCTATCGCAGTATCAACATCTACACGACCTCCCAAAACGGCTTCGGAAAGAGATAGGTATATCGGTTTTTCTTCTGTTGGAATACCAGAAGAAAAAGAATCTGTCGTTGATTCTTCTTCTCTTTTTTGTGGCTCAGAAATCGATACCCGACAATGAAGATCTCCATACGAACCACCATTGGCTCCTGCATGTCCCAACTTGGGAATGGTTATCGTTTCTCCATACTGCGTATTTTGACCCACACGCAAATACTGAATCTCATCGATTTGAACCAAAGATAGATTTTCTCCTCGCACCAAACGCTTATATTCCACCATCACACTTCCACCGTTGTGCGCGATATTAACGGGTATAGATACATCCATCGTAATATCTTCTCCACGAACAGCGTTTTCTCTACGATAGGTCTGCTGATTAAGTCTTGAAGGCTTTCTTTTGGGTCTTCCTCCTCCACCTCCTCCGAGAATATCATCAAGATCGATATGATTTTGCTCATTTTTCATACCACGTTTATTGCGAGGAATACTTGTCGTAGAAGATTGCATACTTCCCCGCATGGATGAAGGGGGACGCCATGTTTTACGGTGAACACTTTTGAATCTTTTGGGCGCTTGCGGGGGGTTGTCGTATCTCTCTCTAAGATCAGGATCGCTCAATACCTCGTATGCCTTTCTAATTAAAGCAAATCGCTCCGCAACTTCTTCTCCATCGCCTGCTCGGTCTGGATGATACTCTCTTGCAAGCCTTCGAAAGCTCTTTTTGATATCATTTACAGAAGCTGTTTTGTCCAAACCCAAAACCTGATAAAAGTCAATCTTGTTATTCATGGTAAAATGCTCATAAATGTGATAAATAAGTTTAAGTCCATCCAAAACCCATTCTCTTTATCAATAATAACCAAAAATTATCGACTCTGTTGTTCAAGAAGCCAAGTATAAATACAAATATTTTGCCATTTGACTTTGACCTTTCCGATATAGTGTCGATACATAGATTGCATCGATCGCAAACCATAGGGACAAAAAATGCCCAAACAGTACCGAAACTCTTCTTTACGCTGCTCCTTTTGTCATAAAGGCCAAAAGGACTCTCCAAATCTCAAAATTATCGCAGGCCCTAAAAATGTCTATATCTGTTCAGATTGCGTTCAACTCTGCCTTCAGATCATTCGAGAAAAAGGAGGAAAAACATCACTACAATGGGGAGAGAATTCTGTACCTCCTCCCACACAGATCAAAGCACACCTTGATCAGTATGTGATCGGTCAAGATAGTGCAAAAAGAAAGATTGCGGTCGCTGTTTACAACCACTACAAGCGTCTTGAAGTCAATGCACAAGAAAAAAAAGAAGGAGATGTCGAGATTCAAAAGTCCAATCTTCTTTTAATTGGCCCAACAGGTACTGGAAAAACATTGATGGCACAAACCTTAGCCAAATTTATTGATGTTCCTTTTGTTGTCGCAGATGCTACAACGCTCACAGAAGCTGGGTATGTCGGAGAAGATGTAGAGAATATTGTTCTACAACTCTACAAAGCATCCAATAAATCCATCGAACAAACCCAAAGAGGGATTGTATACATCGACGAATTAGATAAACTCGCGAAAAAGGGAGCATCTTCATCATCGTCACGAGATGTATCTGGTGAAGGTGTTCAACAAGCCCTTCTGAAAATAATAGAAGGAACCACTGCAAACATTCAACTCCGTGGAAAATCACACTCTCACAATCAAGAAACAGTCCAAATCGATACAAGCAACATCCTATTTATTTGTGGCGGAAGCTTTGAAGGTCTGGAAAAGATTGTGGAATCTCGACTCGGAAAACGCTCCATGGGATTCTTGAAGAAAGACAAAAAAGAAGAGATCAGCGCAGAACGAGAACTCTTCGCCAAAGCGACACCAGAAGATCTTGATAAGTTTGGTCTTATCCCTGAATTTATCGGTCGTTTACCCGTGATTGCGACCATGCAACATCTTGATGAAGATTCTCTGGTACGGATTCTCAAAGAACCAAAGAATTCACTGGTAAAACAATATCAAAAGTTATTCCGATTCGAAAAGGTTCAGCTTGAATTCACCGAAGAAGCACTCTGCGCGATAGCCCAAAAAGCATCACAAAGAAAAGCTGGAGCACGAGGACTACGTACAGTCATCGAATCAGTCATGCTGGATATTATGTATGAAATGCCAAGTCAAGACGACCTCTCCGTTGTCACTATTGATGCTGATACCATCAACGAAGGAACACCCCCAAAACTGACATACAAGGACTCTGTTGGGGTGCCAAGCTGAGATCCAACATACTCATAGCCAATCCTTCCTTAGAAGATCCTTTCTTTCAGTCCACTGTGATCCTTCTGTGTTCCTATGACCAAGAAGGAGCTTTTGGACTCATACTGAATCGTCCACTTGAGATTGATGTGAACATGATTCTCAAACAAGTCCCTATTACATTTCCAGAAATCCCACCAAAACCAGCTCTTTTCGGAGGTCCTGTTGGGATGACGTCATGTATGATTTTCTTTGAGGGAGAACGAACAATCCAAGACGCTGGCTGTTCTCTGCTTGATCAAGACGAAAAAACTATATCTGTTTCTCCCTCTCTCAAAGAACTTGACCGACTTATGACCAAAAACATACCATTCGAACTTATGTTGGGTTCTGCAGGATGGGGTGGTGGTCAATTAGACGAAGAAATAAATGAAGGCTCTTGGCTCTACTCAGATATATCTCCTCTTATCTTACTTGCCGTCCCTCCTTCAGAACGATACAATCTTGCCATTACACAGATGGGTATTCAACCACAAGAAATCTGGCATATGTCTATAGAAGAGTAAATCATGAGTTCACTACAGATACAAAAAGTACTGGGTTCAGGAGCATTTGGAACTGTATACAAAGGAATCATGGAAGAACATGGTCAAGTAACTACCGTAGCCATTAAAGTAATGAGTAAAGAAGGGGCTTCCAATGAACGATTCTTACGCAGACTGCGAGATGAAGCGACACTACTCACTCTTTTAAATACATCGTTAATCATCAAAGTTTTGGGTTCTTGTTCGATTCGAGGTTTGGATGCTGTGATTTTGGAATACGTTGATGGTATTGATATGCACAAACTCTATTGTAGCTCTATCCCTATTCCCATACATATTACCGCATTTCTCGGAGCCAAAATAGCTGAAGGTCTTCATATGGCTCATACAGCGATAAATCCGAAAACCAATGCTCCTCTTTCTGTTATTCACCGCGATATCAAGCCAGGGAACATCATGATAACCCGAGATGGATCCGTAAAACTATGTGATTTTGGTATTGC
>NYTD01000067.1 GCA_002683315.1 Deltaproteobacteria bacterium
ACCTGCTCCAGCTCTTCCGATTCGACTCCGTCAAGATTTACACAAACTGGGGTACAAACTCATATCAGTCCCACCATCAGAATGGGATACAGCAACAAGTATTCCAAGACTCGCAACCAATGTTCTCGCATTGGGTGATAATCGAGCTATATCACTATCTGGAAATCCCATTACCGCTAAAATCATCCGAGAGAATGGGATTCTGCTTACAGAAATCTCTGCTCCGAATCTATGTAATGCAGGAACGGGAGGACCTACCTGTCTCACTTCTGTGGTCTCACGTGCTTAATTTATTGTTGTTGGCTTGCACATCACCCAAAATAGACACATGTGTAAGCAATACACAATTTTTAACAGAAGATTTATGGCCTCTCATATCAACAGACTGCTTATCCTGTCATCAAGAAAATAGTATTGCTGGTCAATCTTCATTCCTCCTCAAGACTACACCACAAGAGTCAGAAGAAATGATATGGTCTATCGGCGCACAAATGATTGGAAATAGTGAACAGTCATGGGTTGTATCAAAATCAAGAGGCCTCTCTAATCATGGCGGTGGAATGAGGGTGCAACCAAATAGCTCAGAAGAAAGAATTATGAAAGAATGGGCTGCTCGCTCTCAAGAAGAACATTGTCATTTTGAAACCTCTTCTGCCCAGATCGAACATAGTGAGACACCAATCGTTCGTCTTTCTCCCGTACAAATACAAAACACAATCGCTCGTGCTTTTGGCGAAGAATACATCCTTGATTCTGTTCCCGCCATTTATATTCAAGAAGCAGAATACAAAAATAGAGAAGGATACACAACTACAGAACTTCAAGCGCTAAAACATTATTTCGAACAGATTACTCCTCAAATTATCTCGGCCCAAAATGAATGTGAAGATTCTAATTGTCTAGAAGAATGGTTATTTTCCAAAATAAAAATTTTAATAAGGCGCCCGCTGAGTACAACGGAAAAAGATATATATCGAACAATTATCGAAGAAGAATCAGGCTTGGAAGAGGCCTTAGAACAAACGCTCTTAACCGCTCTACTCTCACCACAATTTTTGTACCGAAACACCCTCCATAACATTCCATCACTTCCTATCGAATATGCCCAACTCGAAGAGATTACCTATTTTTTATGGGATGCACCTCCAACTGTACAGATGCTTGAGGAAGTTGCAGAAGGCACATGGAATATGGACTCTTATGAAACCCTTCTTTATGACGAACAAACCGCTCAAACGGTGGCACGTGTTCATAGAGATTGGCTGGGTGCAGCAAAAATTCTTGGCAGACGTAAAGATACAGATCGATACCCTAACTATCAAAGACAACATGCACGCAATGTTCTCAAAGAATTTATGCTTTTCTCGGAATCCTCATATAAAGAGGACCCTACAATTCAGCATCTATTCACTTCTCGATATGGCTGGGTGAATTCTACAATCGCTACCATTTACAACATTGAGCATGATTCTTCGGATTGGTCATATACACAACTTCCCGAAGAAAGAGGAGGTATCTTATCGAGGGCATCCGTCATTGCTTCTCATACAACCTCCTTACATAATCTAATCCCTCATCGGGGACATATGCTGATGCGAAGACTATTCTGCCAAGAATACGGACTTGCCCCCAATACATTCTCAATAGACACGCTCCCTCCGGGAGAGCCTATGGCTCCTCAAGATATGATTGCGATGCATCAATCCAATCAAGTATGTGCAAGCTGTCATATGCATATCGATCCAATAGGACTCGCTTTAGACAGCTATGACGCGCTTGGATTTTGGGACTCGTCTATGAATACAGCTGGTGACTTCTCTACTTTTTCATTCTCTTTTACCAATCTTCAAGAGCTTCAAAATCAGCTTGTTCAACAGCCCGAATTATATCAATGCTATTCACAAGTGTGGATGGAAAGAGCCAAACAGAATCACCTGTCTGACTCTGACATCGCATGGGCAAGACGTCAAGGGACTTATATGCACCAATATCAAATCTCAATCCCCTCGCTTCTTTCTACAATTATTCGCGCGAGTATTCTTGATGAGTATACTCCATGAATCGAAGAAAACTACTTCACATACTAGGACTGCAGTCACTTGCCCTTCCATTCTTGGAAGCTTTGGCACCTCGAAATGCATGGGCACAAAACACATCCATTAAGAGAGTCCTTTTTGTTATTCATCGTCATGGAACAATTCCAATCCGATGGGCAATACCTGAAAGCAATACGTATTTACTTTCAGAACTCCTCAATCCTCTTTCTTCTTATCAAAACAATATCTCTCAAGTACTCGGAATCAATAACCCTATCCCTTATTTATCTGCAAGCCCGCATATTCATGGCCTTGCGGAAGCATCTCTACTAACGGCACATCTTCCTAGAGAGCAACTCGTATACGGCAAATTCTTAAGCCAAGGTCCATCCATCGATCATCTTATTGGTCGACACCTCAGTGTCGATTGCCCCCACCATGCCATCCATCTTTCCATAGGATCCGATGAAGGTAGCCCTATTACAAATACACATTTTCTATTTGATGAACATGGCTATCCAGTCAGTAGTGTTGCAGATCCCCTACAAGCATATACACTGCTCTTTGGCTCTTCTCCAATGGAAACCTCGCAGCTCGATGCCATACATGATCATACCAATTTCTTATCCCAATACCTGGGTCAAGAAGATGTGCATCGTCTTAATCATCATAAAGAACGGCTTTTTGAAATTGAGCAATCACTTGTTTCCGCTACCTGTTCTCCTATTGAACCTTCTCAACAGGAGTATCTTTACAATGATGACAATATTGCACAAACCCAAATTGAACTATTGACCACTGCATTTGCGTGCAACCAAACTCGTATGGGAACATTGATATTTGATCATCTAGAAGAAACTCCGATGTCGTGGGCTGGAAATGGACAAACTCCAATCTATGATCGCAGTGAGTATCGTACATGGGAGGACTTTATTCACTACGGAAACACCAATGACGATCCGGATCTATTTCAGGGCTACCTTTGGTACAGCAAAAAAGTACAACAACTCTTGAATGCACTGAATAACAAAGTAGATATTAATGGACAGAACCTGCTGGATGGAACGCTGGTCATATGGCTCTCTAATTTCGAAAATGGAGCCCAACACAGTCTTGAAAATCTTCCCATTGTTCTCATGGGTGCTGCACAATCTGCACAAGGACAACTTCTTGATTATCGAGACACCCCCTATTCTCTCGCAGACCTATGGCTCAGCGTTCTTCAATCAATTGGCCATGATCAACTTGAATTCGGTCTACAGCATCCCAATGTACGGATGGAATCAATACCAAACCTTATATAATCGAAGATCCTACGTGTACATAGCTTGAACACAAATAAACAAGACGATCTGAGTCATATGAACGCAGCGTTTTATATTACCAGTATGAACGTAAATTTCGATCCTTGAGAAGGTATACTTTCTACATGAAGATCTGAATCTAAACTTTCAAGAATCTTTTTCACAATCGATAAACCGAGCCCCATTCCTTGTGTCTTTCTCTTATGCAATCGATAATATGGCTCAAAAATATGTTTTTGATCCTCAATGGAAATACCTATGCCTGTATCTTGAACAGAAAAAATTAATCTGTCAGATTGCTCTTCTACTCGTAAAAAGATACTGCCTTGATGGGTAAACTTAAGTGCGTTGCTCAATAGATTGTTCAACACCTGCTCCAATCTATGTTCATCTGATAAAATGGAATCAGTTTGAGTTTCAATCTCCATACTTAGACTAATATTTTTTTCTTTGGCGAGAATAGAAAATTTTTGCTGCAACGATAATAAAAGAGCATTGAGAGAGAAACTCTTTTGTTCTATCACCATCTCACCTGAATTAAGATGCGTTAGGATCATCGTTCGGTCCAAAAGAGATTGAATATGCGTACATGTTTGAAGCATATTCTCTATGTACTTTTGTTGCTTTCCCACTGGATTTTCAAACTTTAATAACTCCGAAAATGAAAATAAAATGGTGATATTATTTCGCAATTCATGAGAAATATTAGACCAAAAAACTGTATTCTCATCCATAAGAACTTGAATTTTCTTTTGCATTTCATGTTGCTTTTCTACCTGAGAGAGAATCCTCTTTCTTGCTTGTGTTTCTCGATAATGAGCAAATCCAGCTATAAAAATTCCTGTACATAAAACCCAAATTAGCACCATCAAATCTACCAAAGGATCTATCTGAAGACTACTCGTCTCAATGAAAACAAAAGCAACCAAAGCACAGACAAGCATGATTCCCGACATAACAGCCACGAATATCCCACTAAGATACACCAAAAATACAGGTAAAATGGGGTACGCAAAAATAACACCACTATCCAAACCCCCTGTCCAATATGCAGCCTGCATCAATTGCAGTGTCGAGACTACACCGATTAATAAAGATGGAATCGTCATCTTGGAAACAAATCGTAAGGAAAACACACATAAAATCACGCATGTATGACCTACGACAGTCAAAGTAAATGGAAGTCCCTGAAACCCAAAGGTACTAGAAACAAAAATAATTAACAGCAACACCCCACCTGAAATAATACAAGTCCAGAACATGAGCCAAGCTCTGGATAAAGTATCTGGATCATTAGAAAGATGAGGAAAAAAAATATTTTGAATTTTAGCCAAAAAAAAAGAGGGAATCATACCCTCATATATAATTGTTAATATCAAATAATGATACTAGATCTTTGGTTTTTCGACTATTTTATATCCTGTTTTTTGCAGAGCTACTTCAAGATTTTTTACACTTGTTTTGTTTTTATCAAATGCAATCTCTACTCGTCCGCTTTGATAATCAACAGCAGACAAAATAATACCGGCAACGGTCTTAAGCTCTGTGCTTACCTTTTCAGAACAAGAACCACATGTTAATCCTTCAAGCTTGAAGCTTGCTTTTGCTCCATCTGCTTGTTGAACAGCAAGGGCTGCTTTTTCAAATGCGGCTGCATCTGCCATTGGGCATGCGAATGAAGGGCTTGCTGCAAATAGTGCAGCGAAAAAGATAAAAGAACGAATCATTGTACAACTCCATATATTAGTACATACTTAGAAATAGCATAAAAAAAAATATCCACAAGACGCAACATAAAAAAATATGAACTCAACTATTTTGTACCTTGGATCACGATCTCTGTATAAGACGCTTTCCAAGACCTTTTCGAATACCGTATACATACAGTCCTTTTCAGAATTATCAAAAAGCATCGAAAGAAGATATCCGCACATGATCTTCTTTGAAGATATTGATCCCGATACCAGTATGTACCATACAAGTAGAATCCGAGCTCTTTATCCAGAGGTGCAAATACCCATTGTACTATGGGGTTCACAACTATGGCTTCCCTATCAAAAAAAATCTTTATCTGCTCTGCGTAATGCATATCGACTGGCCCCATCACTCACTGCACAAAGAATGCAAGATCAAATAGAATTACTACTGGATATGGCCTATTTTGATCGAGAAGAAGGAGAATACCATCCTCATGCTTTGGGATTACTAATTCTTACATTCAGAGAAGAGAAAAACGGTTTTTTGTTTAATCCATATCGAAATATACCCCTGCGAGATGGAGGAGTTATTACCATTGATGCGGAAGAAAACCTACAGCGTTTTCTTCTAGAAGAAAATCCGCAATTTGAAGAGAGAAAAGATACAGGACTCGGTGATTGGTTGATGGTCATGAATATGCTTTGGAGCATCCTAAAACAAAGAACCAGTCCAGGTTTTCTCTCTAAGAGAAAAAATCTTCGTTTATCCGTTCACTCTCAATATAATCGTCTTTTTTCTTTACCTCTATCCTCGAATACCCTAAAAATTCTATTTGAAACAGATCCTAAGGAAACACTAAATACGCAATTACAACAACATAATCTCCCACAGTCAGCAGTAGAACAAGAACTTGAGATTCTACACACTATGGGCTTTTGTAGCTTCGTTCTTCCAACAAAAGAAGAAGCTTCTCTTCCATTACTTCAGCAAAAAAATATCCAAAACGAAGAGGAAGGCTGGAAAAAAATGCTGCTTTTACAGCCATCACAAAACTTTATCTTGGATAAAGCCAGTCCTCACTTTTGGAGAACTCTTCTTGATCAACAACAAAACCTGCAACACTCTTCCAAAAACCATATCTGTACATTGTTGATGGCAAACTGCTATGTAAAAGCGTTTCACAAACTGAAATCCATACCATCACCTTCTTGGGAAGACCTACAGCTTATTTGTTGGGTCAACATCAACATAAATCCCACATCACACCAAATGTATGATCGTTTGGAATGGCTCCATTCACAACATCCTACCATTTCATCATCCATTCTATTGTGTACGATAGCAAGCGAACAAGAAAATTTTCATCGCGCACAAAAATTGTACCAAACAGCTCAAAAAATTTCGGGAACACTCAATCAACTTGACCCCTTAAAACAAAAAATAAAAGCACAACGCCCCATATCTCGTTCTCTTGCGCACTACCTTATCGTACAAAATCAAAAGAGAAAAACTAATGTACATTAGGAAATAGACACCAAAATTCTGCACCACCTAATTCTGAATTACATACACCCACTTGCGCACCCATTGCATCAGCCATATTTCGAACAATGGACAATCCCAGACCAGTGCCTCCTTCATCGCGAGCTCTTCCTTTATCTATGCGGAAAAACCGCTCAAAGATCCTTGAAAAATATTTTGACTCGATTCCTGGTCCATTATCTTCTACAGAGACCCGAACCCCATCATCGGTTTGCTTTCCCTTCACACGGATTATACCTTTTCGGGATGTATATTTAATCGCATTTTCAACAAAATTATGAACGATATGTGAGAATGCTTGCACATCGATATATGCTTTCAAGTCCTTCTCTACGTCGATTGTAATCTGATAAGAGTGTTCAAAATCTGTATCTTGAAAGAGTTCGATACTATTCTCTATTAAAGGTTCTATCTCATACATACTGAGAAATAGATCGTACGTTCCTGATTCTAAATGTGCAAGTTCCAACATACTAGACACAATAGTATTGAGGCGCTCACTGTTTCGTAATAGGGCATCCACAAATTTTGGTCCCATCACCTCATCGTGAAATGCTCCTTCAGAAAGGGCTTCCGCATGAGCTTGAATGATGGCCATAGGCGTTTTCAATTCATGAGAG